>NZ_LPUG01000019.1:0-136141 GCF_001560855.1 Anoxybacillus sp. P3H1B
CTCATAAGCTTTAATAACTTCATATTTAAACTCTTCAGAATAATGTTTGCCAGACACAGAAAAACTCCCCCTAAGAGAAAACAGATTTTTATTTTTTAATCTGTCTACCTTAGGGGGAGCATATCAAGGTAGAGTTGGGCTGTCTTTGGTTTATTTTTATTCATCAAATTTGTTCTGATTTATTTTGATCCCCTGTTTTTTTATTTCCGCCTCCAAATGCCTGCTATACTTCTCAGCGAAATGGATCATCATATCAAGTTGTTCCTCTGTTATTTGCTCAAATACGGCTTTATCTCGCTCTCGAAACTCTTTGTGCAGTTCCTCATGGATTTTATAAATGATTTTCCCTTGCTCAGTGAGTCTAAAATAGATTTCTTTCTTGTTATCCGGCTTCTGGTAGCTTTCGATAAGGCCTTTTTTTATGAGCTTCTTGGTCATTTTGCTTATGGCACCTCTAGTCATATAAGAGAACTCCGCAAGTTTTGTTACATTGGAATCTACATGTTTTCCAATGTATTCGATGCAATGTACTTCAGAAGGCTTATAACCCTTAAGACTTTCTTCCATCTTAGTCTTATTAAGCAAAATCAACTTATTTAATAAATTCTTGAAGCTCATTAAGACCTGTTCTTCTTTGTCCACTGCCTGTCCTCCTACTCATTGGTGCATTAACTTTATTATATGAAATTTTTATTTTCGTTTCAAAACTCTATTTGTTTATAGGCTGGGTTGTCGGCTTTACGCCGCTGCTCTTTTTTGAGGGTAACGGGCCATAATGATGGCTTTACTAGATGCGAAGGGGTGGATTTTGGCTTATAAAAAAGGAATTTTGCTTGCTGTGAGGAAATACAAATAAAAGGGCTGTGGATTGTTCAAGCTTTTTTTCGCATGCCGTCTGTCATGCCGGCAGTTTTACAGAAAATGAAAATAAGACGGTCTTGCTATGAATGATCGCACCCATATGAGTCAAACAAGGGGGAGAAAAATGGAAACAGTCGTGCTTTCTTTTTCAGGAAACTTGGCGTTATTAGAGCTGAATCGTCCCGAATCATTAAATGCGATCAATGTTCAAATGCTAAATGAACTGCTAGAAGCGTTGCATCAAGTCGAGCAGAGTGAGGCCTCCATTCTTGTCATTCGCGGCAGAGGAAGAGGGTTTTCCGCCGGTGGCGATATTAAAACGATGCTTAATGTAGATGATCCAGAAGCGTTTCATAAGGTGATGAGTACGATTCAAAAGATTATTGTGACTTTGTATACGTTGCCGAAGGTCGTCATTGCTTCGATTCATGGACCTGCAGCAGGGTTGGGATTAAGCTTGGCTTTAGCGGGCGATTATGTGATGGCTGCGAAGGAAGCGCGTTTAGCCATGAATTTTATTGGGATTGGGCTGATCCCGGATGGAGGAGGTCATTTCTTTTTAGCGAAACGGATCGGTGAAATCAAGGCTAAGCAATTGATTTGGGAAGGAAAACAAATGAGCGCACACGAAGCCTATGAGCTCGGCATCGTTGATTGGCTGGCGGAAGATGGGGAGCAAATCGAGCAAAAAATCAGCGAATGGCAGGCTAAGCCGCTGCAAGCGATGATTGCCAGTAAAATGTTGTATGCCCGTTTAGGCAAAAATGAGTTATTAAAGGTATTGCAGCTTGAAGCAGAATGGCAGCAGCATATGCGGCAAACGAAAGATCATCGTGAAGGGATTCGCGCCTTTCTTGAAAAACGGAAGCCAAATTTTATCGGAAAGTAGCTTATATATACGGTTCTTTCAACAGAAGCAAAGTATTTCGGTGGACTGTAAAGAAAATTTATCCCAAAATGGTTGTTGGATTTCGGATAGTTATCCTGTATTCATCTATGACATCATGCGGCTTTTTATGGGTGCGCAACAGTCGGAAAGGGGGAGATGCCGATGAACGGAATGCTGCGCTCGCTTCAGCTTCCTATTATTCAGGCCCCAATGGCAGGCGGGGCCTCAACTCCACAGCTGGCCGCTGCAGTGTCCAATGGCGGAGGGCTCGGTTTTTTAGCTGGCGGCTATAAAACGGCAGAAGAAATGAGAAATGAAATAAAAAAGATTCGGGGCTTGACCGCCGCTCCATTTGGCGTCAACGTATTTGTACCTGGGGAAAATAAAGCAGACGAGCAGGAATTAGTCAGCTACAAAGCACAATTAGCGGAAGAAGCGAAACGTTTTGGCATCACGCTTGAAGCAGAAAAATGGGACGATGATGAGTGGGAGGAGAAGCTTGCGGTTTTAAGGGAAGAAAAAGTCCCGGTCGTCAGTTTTACATTTGGTTGTCCTTCACGCGAGGTGATGGAGTCATTACAAGCTCATGGCTCCTTTATAATTGTAACCGTGACATCAAAGGATGAAGCGATCCAGGCAGTACAAGAGGGAGCGGATGCTCTTTGTGTGCAAGGAATGGAAGCGGGAGGGCATCGTTCCGTATTTCGCAACAGCAAAGAAGCGGACGACCAAACGAGCTTATTGGTTTTATTGCAGCAAGTTCGCGATGTTGTCAAGGTGCCGTTGATTGCAGCAGGGGGAATCATGACAGGACGGGATATTGCTTCCGTGTTGGCGGCAGGAGCATGTGCCGCACAGTTGGGAACCGCTTTTTTGCGTTGCCCAGAGAGCGGGGCACATCCGGTGCACAAGGCAGCGCTTGCTGATCCGCAGTTTCAAACGACAGCGGTTACCCGTGCGTTTACAGGGCGGCCGGCACGAGGTCTTGTGAATCGATTTTTCCTTCAACATGATGCAACCGCTCCAGCTGCTTATCCGCAGGTGCATCATTTGACTAAACAGCTGCGCAAAGCTGCTGCCCAACATGGCGACCCGCATGCGATGGCATTATGGGCTGGACAGGGATATCGGCTAGCTAAGGCGCTGCCGGCAGCCGAACTGCTTTCACTATTAAGGGAGCAGCTGAAGGAAGCATGGGCGGAAAGGATGATTTTGGATCTGTAAAATGGATTGCCTACGAAAGCATAGATGATTTTTAATCAATCATGAAAGCGGGGGAGAAGCTGATTTTCTAGCCCCGTTTTTTTATCGCTTTTTTGGCTATTCGAGCACTGTCTGATGCGAAAGTAGAACGAATATATTTTTTGATTTTTCTGTAAATATCAACACCAAAAGTTCTAGCGAAATGTGTAAAACATGATATGATAAAAAATAGAGGTGAGAGCGATGTGGCAGCTTTGTCTTTCCATGGTTGAAAGGCTTGGAATTATTGTGATGGTCGCTTTTTTATTGACGCGTCTTCCATATTTTCGCCGCTTAATTTATCATCAAGAAGTAGACGGGATGCAGCGGTTTATTATTATGGTCATTTTCGGAATTTTCGGCATTGTTGGTACTTATACAGGCTTGACCGTTCGGGTTGAAACATTTGAAATTATGAAATGGCCATGGTCGTTAAAAGAGAATGAAGCGCTTGCTAATTCGCGTGTTATTGGAGTTGTTATTGCCGGTCTTCTCGGCGGCTGGAAAGTAGGGCTTGGAGCCGGGCTGATTGCCGGAATTCACCGGTTGTTTCTTGGTGGATTTACCGCTGTGGCTTGCGGAATTTCTACGATGGCTGCCGGTGCTATTGCTGGGATTGTGCATCATCGTAAAAAAAGAGCGAACGCTCTTTCGCCACGTGTGGCACTTATGGTGGGAATGGCCGCCGAGTCTTTGCAAATGCTTGTCATTTTGTTGGTGGCCAAGCCATTTGCGAGTGCGTGGCTTTTGGTAGAAGAAATCGGAATTCCAATGATTATTGCGAACGGGCTTGGCAGCGCCATTTTTATTTTAGTGATTCGCAATGTTTTTCAAGAGGAAGAAAAAGCGGGGGCTCTACAGGCTGAAAAAGCGATGCGTCTGGCGGAAGCAACCGTTCATCATTTGCGAAACGGCTTGACTCCGCAGTCCGCTAGGGCGATATGCGAGCTTTTTATTCGGGAGGTGCCGTCCGTAGCGGTGGCCGTTACGGATCGAACTCATATTCTTGCCCATGTGGGGGCAGGCAGTGACCACCACTTGGCTGACGAGCCGATCCAAACAGAAATGACGCGCCGAGTGATTGAAACAGGAGAAATGATAATTGTGCGCGATCGTGTGATTTGCGGCCACCGGCATTGTCCGCTGCATAAAGCCATTATTGCTCCGCTGAAGCGAAAAGATGAAACCATTGGGACACTTAAGTTTTATTTTCATTCGGAAGCGGAGCTATCATCGATTGCAGTAGAATTTGTAAAAGGGCTATCTTCGCTTTTAAGCCTGCAGCTTGAAATTGCCGAAGCAGAAAAATATTATCAGCTTATGAAAGAAGCGAAAATTAAAGCGCTGCACGCACAGGTGCACCCGCATTTTTTATTTAATGCGCTTAATACGATTGTCTCATGTATTCGAATCGATCCGAATCGCGCCAGACAGCTTCTTGTGTCTTTAGCGTATTATTTTCGCAAAAATTTAGCGGATGCAACGGAGATGCTGTCAACACTTGAAGAGGAGATCAGGCATGTCCAGGCGTATTTGACGATTGAAGAAGCGAGATTTCAAGATAAATTGCGCGTCCGCTATGAAATCGAGGCCGGGTATGAGCAAATGACCCTGCCGACGATGACATTGCAGCCGCTTGTCGAAAATGCGGTGCGGCATGGCTTGAAGCATATGAAAAAAGGAAGCGAAATTGTTATTTCTGTCAAAGCAGAGGGAAGTATGGTGAAAATCTCCGTTTCTGATAATGGAAAAGGAATGACAGAGGAGCAATTATCGCAATTGTTGAAGGCGCCGATTGCTTCCCAATCCGGTGCAGGAATCGGATTGTATAATGTCTATGAGCGTTTAAAATCGCTGCTTGGGGAGGAGGCGGAGCTTTCGCTTGCCTCTGAAAAAGGAAAGGGAACAACGGTTCAATTGCTTGTTCCATATACAGAAAGAAAGGTGGGATATGCGGTTGCGTATTCAGGTTATGGTCGTAGATGATGAGCCTTTGAGCCGCGAAGAGCTAAAGCATCTGCTCTGTGTATATGAACAGATCGAACTTGTCGGTGAAGCGGATTGCGGAGAAAGCGCATTAGAGAAAATTGTTACATTAGAGCCCGATGTGGTTTTTCTTGATATTGAAATGGCGGAAATGTCCGGATTAAGTCTAGCTAAAATGCTGCAGCGCATGAAGCAGCCGCCGAGCATTGTGTTCGCTACCGCCTATCCTAATTATGCGGTAGAGGCGTTCCGATGTGAAGCGGTCGATTATTTGCTGAAGCCATTTGATGAAGGGCAGATTCGCGAAACGATATGGCGTTTGATTCGCAAATTTGAAAAAGAAAGGCCGGCTGCTTCTGAGGAGGCGGTTCGCAAGCTGGCCGTCGAGGAAGACGACGGGATTGTTTATGTTTCGCCACACGATATTTTGTATTGCTGTCGAGAAATTAAAGATACGCTTATTGTTACGAAGCAAAAAACGTATTATACGAAGGTGTCGCTAAAGGATTTGGAGCAAAAGCTAAAAGGAAATCTGTTTTTCCGGCCGCATAAAAGCTACTTGGTGAATGTGGAAAAAATTGCGCAGCTCACCCCCTGGTTTAATGGAGCATATCAGCTGTCACTCGAGGGAACGGCCGATAAAATTCCGGTGAGCCGGAATTATGTCAAAGCATTGCGACAACGGTTGGAATTATAGAGGAAGCTAGTTTAGTTCACTTTATTTGAAATGGAAAATCAAGGGATGGAAACGAGACATAAAAGGCTATTGAAAAAATGCTGATGAAGAAGAGGAGCTAATTTTATGCTCCTTTTTTGTACATAGGGCCCCCTGAACGAAAAGGAGTGAGAGGCAGGGGGCGATGAAAGGTCATCTGTTTTGTACGAATCGCAACAATTCGTACGCTCGATCGCCGACAAGAAGAATAAGCTGTTCAAACAGTTCGTCGCGTTTTATATCTAAATCTACGACTTTTTTAGCTAATTCAAGAGCTTGCCGATTCAACATCATCCCCTCCGTTTCTTTTCCGACGGCTTTTATTTTTCTCATATTCATGACGCAGATCGCTTACGGTCCATTGGGAAAGGAGATCGGGATTGACAAACTGTCCCGTCCTCATCAGTTCATAAATATAAAACTGCTTTTGTTTCGACAGGGCTTTCCGCATGAATGCTCCCATATGATCAACTCCCTTTTTCTTTTCATCTTATATGATTCAGCTAATGATTTCATATCTTTTTGTTAGTTTTTCTTACATAAAATCGGAATGATTGTTAATTTTTTTAACAATATGGTAACAGTTTTCCCTTAAAACTTTTATAATAATGTTAGAAAAACTATCATAGGAGGGGCGCCATGTCACATAAAGAAGATTCTTATAAATTCAAAAAGGTTATTTCGATCGGAATTGTTAGTGAGTTAACAGGGCTCTCGCAACGGCAGATTCGCTACTATGAGGAACGAAAGCTCATTTTTCCAGATCGATCAAAGGGAGCGCGCAAATATTCATTTGATGATGTAGAACGATTAATGGATATTGCCGATAAGCGAGAAGAGGGCGTTACGACCCGAGAAATTCGCAAAGAGTTGACAAAGGAAGTTAGAGAAAAAATGTTAAAAGGACAAATGAATGCTCACTTTCGTCTGCGCGGATAAACCAATAGCCAAAATGGAGAAGAGAATACATTTTAGCCGTACGAATCATACTAACATATAAAGTAAAAGATTTATTGACAAAGGAGCGGTTCATGATGGAGCCTTCTTGGAAATCTCTTCTCCCATTTTTAATTGTGATTCCACTATCAATATGGACGCGGCAAGTCATTCCCGGTTTGTTTGCTGCGCTGATGCTAGGCAGCTACTTAATAGAGCCAACGCTGCTTGGCGGTTTAAAAACGATGCTGTCTTATGTCGTTCATAATCTTATGCAAACGAATAACATCCGAATTATTATTTTCCTTTATGTATTTGCTGGCTTAATTAGTATGATCAAATATACAGGAGGAATCAAAGGCTTTGTTCACCTCGTGAGCAAAAAGGTGAAAACAGCGAGAAGCGCTCTCCTGCTTACGTGGGTTTCGACGATGGTGACCTTTAGCGATCCTGATTTTCGGATTGTGACAGTGGCTCCTATTATGAAAGCGCTGAAAAGACGTCTTCATTTATCGTCCCAGCAAATCGGTTTTACAATTGAAGTGACCTCCAATCCTGTCGTAGCGTTGATTCCGCTGGCGACTGCGTTTGTCGGATACATGGTGTCGGTGATTGATAAAGCGCTGAAAACCGCCGGGATTCATGAAAAAGCCTACACCATTTATGTCCAAAGCATTCCTTTTAACTTTTTTTCATTCACCATTATTGTGGTTGGTCTGTATTATAGCTTTTTTAAATACTCGAAAAAAACGGAGCCGATGGCCGACATAAAAAAATGGAATCAGGCGGTCATGGTTGAAGCGGCAAGCGAGGCGGAAGCCAATCCGAACGAGGCTCAAGGGGAGGAAGGATTAGAAATCTGTCCAAAGGCATTTGAAAAAGAAACGCCGATCAGGCCTTGGAATTTAATGATTCCTCTTTCATTTGTGCTTGTATTAACGTTATTTCTTAGCTGGTGGGACGGACGGAAAGGAGCAAACAGCTTTTTTGATGCTTTTCTGCGCAGCGATGCCCTTGGAGTCATGCTGGAATCGTTAATCATAACGGTCATCGTCGCTGTGGCCTACTTTTTATTTCAAAAATTTAAGCTAGCGGATTTGCTCACTCATTTTGTCAAAGGCGGAAATGAGTTAATGTCTGTCATTATTATGCTTTCATTAATTTGGGCGGTGTCCGCGATTTCTGAGGACTTGGGATTCTCGCAGTATATTACGGATCATGTAAAAGGCTGGATTCCTCACTATTTTGTAGCTCCTGTATTGTTTTTATTGGGTGCGCTGATTTCTTATTTTATCGGCTCCTCTTGGGGAACGTGGGGATTATTAATGCCGCTTGGCGTTACGCTTGCTCATGAATCGGGCACGAACATTTTATTAGTGATTGGCGCTGTATTTGCTAGCGGTACATTTGGCGCTTTTGCTTCCCCGCTTAGCGATAACACGGTAACGCTTTGTACCATTTTAGATCTGCCGGTGATTGAATATGCGCGCACGAAGCTGCTTCCTTCTTTTATTGCAGCGGGCCTAGCCGTTATTTTATTCAGCGTCATGTCGTTTATTATGCGGTAGTCTGGTAGCATGGCTGAAAAGTGCTATATAAGGGTCACTTGATTCATATGGATCTCGTGCGGTTTTTCAACGGCCGGAGGAAGGTTTTTGAACTTGCCTCCGGCCGCTATTTTTTCAGAGCTTCCAGTTACTGAACCTTGCTTACTAGGCATGCCTCGACAGTTTTTCAAATGGTGAATATCTGCCAATCGGTTTTTTTGATATAATACAGATAATCACCATTTTATTTGTCCAGTTGCATCATCGGCTTCATCCTGAGAGCTAGCTGCTACGTTAGTTGTAGACAGAAGAAACAATCAATCATCATCCCTTCCTTGTTGTCTTCTCATTGTCTAGTGAATTCAAATGACCCGTGGCGTTCTAGTGTAAAATGGAAAGCCAAACAAGATGCGCACGGTCAAGAAAGCAAGCATTGACGTACCATATAGAGAAAGAATGACGATCCATATGCAGCCGTTTATCAATCAGGGGACAGAGAAGCTTGTTGTTTGCCTAAAAACCGGCGGATAAACCTCCTAAAAGGCGGGTGGAGGAAGATGGAAAATGAAATGAACCTGTTGAAAAGTGTTCAGGAGCTTGAACAGTGGAATTGCGAGGACTGCGATACGCAGTTGATGGTATTGAAGGAAAACCAGCAGCAAATCCAAGCGGATGCAAGGATCTATTACGATGAAACAAAAGATGGTCAAGCGATTAAGAGATATTACCGGAAGATTGAGCATCAAGCGGATAAGCTGTCCCTGTTTGTACAGTATCACGAACTGATTACAAAAACGCATAAGCGGAGATTGCCGTATTTTTTCAGTAAGGATGAGTATTTGTATACATGGGTCGATCTTCATCCGGATGGCTCCGTTCAAAGCATTTATTCAGGAGAGAAAAAGGCCCCTGAAACGATGATTGTCCGAGATTATGAAATCGTTAAAAAGAGATATGAGGAATTCCGGCTGCTGTTAAAAAAAATAAGAAAAAGTGAATTGAATGTCGAACAAAAGATAAAAGGGATTGAACAGCAATTTAAATTTAACACGGAGCATGTTGTGCCGCAATCATGGTTTGGAGCGCGAGAGCCGATGAAAGGAGATTTGCATCATCTGTTTGTGTGCCAGCCGGAATGCAATACGGTCCGCTCTAACTTTCCATATGCTGACTTTCCCTTCTATGAACCAGAATCACCTGATGAACTGATTCAAAATCATTGCGGCGTCGCTGAAAATGGCTTTTTTGAACCGGAATACGGAAAAGGGACAGTGGCAAGAGCGATGTTATATTTTTTACTGCGCTATCCGACGCAAATTGCCAAGGGAGTCCGCCGTAAAATTGATGTTCCGTTGCTTATTCGCTGGCACAAACAGTTTCCCGCTACGCTTTATGAAAGACATCGAAATCAAGCCATTTTTCTGATTCAAGGCAATCGCAACCCGTTTATTGATGTTCCGGAGTTAGCAGAGCATATGGTATTTCCGATCAAGCTCATAAAAAATAAAGCGATATAAATCGTGGTTATTTTTTTCGGGAGGGGCATTTAGGGGGACATAGAAGCAAGTAAGACAATCCTATCTCTAAGTGAAGGAGACGCTGGAACGCCTTCTCCTTTTGAAAGGTGGCCGAAGATCATCGCTTGGCAGGCAGTGAAAGGCGGTGCCGCTCGGCCATTTGTTATGCGAAATGATCGATAGAGAACGGAATGAACCTTTCTTTTCGTGGTGTAATCGAATGCAACGGTATGAATGGAATGTGTCCACATTTCTCTCGCCAATGATCAGATAGGGTATTCGGACGACCGTTTTCGTCATCAAGATGCATGACGCAAAGGAAAGGTGTGAGGTCGATAAGCCGGCTGCTTCGCCTTCCGATTGCCAAAAACATTCGTTTCCCTCGCTTCGCCTTTAAGCTGTATAATAGAGTTTGAAACGAGAAGAAGGGCGATTGAAAGATATCTTGATATAAATAGTTCTAAACTCCTATTTACATTTTTATACAAGAATAGATTTAATGGATATAAAGGGTAATAATTTTCTAAATATTTTTTCTGATTTTTGCATGAGAAAAGCAAGTGCTTGGACTGGCCTCCAACCATTGACTTCCCAGTTCTTCGCAAGGTGGATGTATATAGATTCAGGGAATGAGATGGCATAGGGCATGCGCGCGAATTTTGACGATTGATGGAAGGTGCGAGAGGCAAAGGAGAGTAAAAGATGGTTTATGACGGTATTCTTTTATCATTATTAATCGGTTTATTGCGCGGGGGGAATTTGAAAGGGATTGCCCATATAAACTTGCGCGGCGGCTGGCTTTTTCCTATTTTACTAGGGATTGAAATTTGTATTTTTATGTTGCAAAATAAAATAGATATAATTGGTCAAGCTAGCAATGTCTTGTTTCTTTTGATTTATGTAGTTGGCCTGATTTTTCTCTGGATGAATCGACACCAACCGGGTTTTTTGGTGATTTTTGCAGGAGTGTTTTTGAATTTCATTGTTATGGCAGTCAACGGCGGAAGGATGCCTGTTTCCATTGAAGCTGCACAAACGCTTGGGCGGGAGTATGTCGAAATTTTGAAGGCTGGCATATATGGAAAGCATGAAGCGATTCACGCTTCCACTGTTTTGCCGTTTTTAGGAGACATTATTCCGCTTTCCCCGCCATATCCGCGCCGGCAAGTAATCAGCATCGGCGATGTGGTCATGAATGTAGGAGCGTTTCTCTTTGTTCAGCATCTTATGGTGAATGGACAGAATAATCCTTCTTCACATCAAACCGCCCATGAAGGGAGGTGAACAGGATGAACGTAACCGTTAAAAAAGTGCTTGTGAACCTATTAATCATCGGTTCTGTTATCGTGGCGTTGACATCGGGATTTCGCTTAACATAAGTCTAAGTTTGGAGAAGTGTTATACTTCTCCTTAAAACCTTTGAAAACGAGAGTGGTTAAAGATGTTTTCAAGTAAATATTTTCATCAAAAAAATTTAGTTAAACTATATGTAGCAATTATTTATGGCGCAGGCTTATTTGTATGCTTGTGGAAAAGCAGTTTTTTTACTCAATCCTTAGAGGATTGGGTTTTAATTTATATGCTGTCTTCATCGGTTCTTTTATTAAGTTATTTTTCTATTCATCTTCCTCCGAAAGATAACTCATTTTCTATGGATTCAGCTATTTATTTAGCATCAATGTTTTTGTATGGTATTAGTTTAACATTAAATGTTTTGCTTTTTAGTATTATTATTGAATTATTGTATAAAAGAAGAAGAGTTGCTTCGTGGAAACATCTTTTTAATTTTTCTATGTATTCTTTAATGATGGTGGGAGCATATTATACATTTTTGCTTTTTGGTGGAAGAATAGGAGAGATTAATACCAACAATTTATTTCCATACATGATTAGTTTAGTAGTTTATTTTAGCTTGAATATTATGTTTATGTTTCTATTTTTCTTTCTGTCTGGACAAATTTTCAAAGGTACTTTCAATTTGGGAGTTTTAGGAGAAGCTTGTATTAGTTATTTTGTTACTTTATTGCTTTCTTTGGTTTTAGCCATTTTATTAGAAGAACAAAAATATTTTGGTTTATTTTTATTTACTGTTTTAGTCACATTGCTTTCATTTGTATTTCGAAAGTTTTTGCAGCTATATCAATCCGTCGCTGAACGAGCGAATCGGGATGATTTAACGGGTTTGTACAATCATGGTTTTTTTAAAGAAACGTTAAAAGAACATTTTGCAGATGTGAAAAAGTTGCCGCAATCTTTTTGCCTCGCGTTGCTGGATTTGGATGATTTTAAAAAATATAACGACTGCAATGGCCATTTGCGCGGGGACGAGCTGTTGAAGTTTTTCGGTGATTTATTGCAAGCCGAAACAAAGGAGAAAAATTATATTGTGGCGCGTTATGGCGGCGAAGAATTTGCCATTTTAATGCCGAACACAACGAAAGAAGCGGCCTTTTTATTTCTCGATCGGCTGCGTAAAAAAGTGAATGATACGTATTTTATTGGTGTTGAATATGTTCCTTATCGCTGTCTTTCTTTTTCCTGTGGAATTGCTGAATATGAAAAAGGAATGTATGACAGCGGTGAGTTAATTCATAAAGCAGATCAAGCCATGTATTATGCAAAAGCGCAAGGAAAGAATAATGTACAAATATATGACGAGGAAAATATTTGTTGGAGTCAAATTGAATTTAAAGAAGATTTGGAGGACATGGAGCAGCTGTTGAGAATTTTTTTATCAAAGGATGTCTATACGTACCGTCACAGCAAGCGGGTCTTTACGTATGCGCTTGAATTCAGTGAACGGCTTGATCTAACCGATCATGAAAAACAAACGCTTATTTTAGGAGCGCTTATTCACGATATCGGAAAGATCGAAGTGCCGCGCGACATTTTAAATAAAAAAGGAAAGCTGGAGCCTCATGAATGGGAAATTATCCAAAAGCACGTGATATGGGGAAAAGAAATTTTAGCTTCGAATCGCCGGTTTGAAGATGTGCTGCCGCTTGTTGAGCTTCACCATGAACGATATGATGGAAAAGGCTATCCATATGGATTAAAAGGAGAGGAAATTCCGAAGCTGGCTCGCATCTTATGCATCATCGATTCCTTTGATGCGATGACAACAGAGCGCCCGTATCAGCCCACCAAGACATTTGAAGAAGCTGTGGCCGAACTACGCGCCTGTGCAGGAACACAGTTTGACCCTTATTATGCCCAGCAGTTTATTCAGTTTATCGAAACGCAATATATGCCGCGTTTGGAGCGGACGAATCGCTAGCCATGTATATGAATATAGAGTTCGTGTTGTTTTTTGACGGCCGAAGATGAGTATGTGGACTTATCTTCGGCCGTTATTTTTTAGAGACCTTTTGTTCGACCTTCAAGCTGTATTTATCGGGAATGATTATTTTTGATTGATTTATAGATAATTTTTGATTTTTTATGAATGAACTTGATTGATTTTGATTGATTTTTCGTTCGCCATACGATATGATGAAAGCAACGATATGATTCAGAAGGGGAGGTGAGACCGTGCTGACAGCGGAAAGACATCGCCTGATTCTAGAATTATTAGCAGAAAAAAAGATTGTGAAATTGCAGGAACTGGTTGAAGCAACGGCGTCTTCCGAATCAACCATCCGCCGCGATTTAAACCAACTGGAGAAGGAGAAAAAATTGCGGCGCGTTCATGGAGGAGCTGCTGTTTTGCATCAAAAAAGAGAGGAATTGAGCATACTTGAGAAATCAGAAAAGTATATACAAGAAAAACGAATGATCGCTCAATATGCTGCGGGTTTTGTTGAAGCTGGCGATTGCATTTACTTAGATGCAGGCACAACGACTCTTGAATTGATACCGCATTTAAATGCCAAAGATCTTGTTGTTGTGACCAACGGCATCACTCATTTAGAAGCATTGCTGGAGAAAAATATTCCCACTTATTTGCTAGGCGGATTGATTAAAAAGAAAACAAAGGCGCTAATTGGACGCGGGGCGCTTCATTCATTAGAAAATTATAGCTTTGACAAATGCTTTATTGGTGTGAATGGCATCCATCTTGAATACGGATACACAACACCAGATCCGGAAGAAGCGATGGTGAAAAGCATGGCGATTAAGCTTTCTCGGCAAGCCTATGTTTTAGCAGACCACTCGAAAATAAATGAAAGCACATTTGCGAAAATTGCCGATTTGCCAGCGGCCACGATTATTACAGATGAGTTAGATGAAGAACTGCTGGAACAATACGAAGCAAAGACCGAGGTTAAGGTTGTGACAAAATGATTTATACATGTACACTAAATCCTTCTGTTGACTATATTGTCGAAGTAGATCATTTTCAAATTGGTGAACTGAATCGAGCGTTGAGTGCAACGACCTTTCCAGGTGGAAAAGGAATTAATGTATCGCGCGTACTGAGACGTCTTGGTGTGCCAAATACGGCTTTAGGCTTTATTGGTGGATTTACAGGAGCCTTTATTGAGCATGAATTACAGAGCGAAAATATTCAGTTTGATTTTGTCAAAGTGCCGGAAGATACGCGAATTAATATTAAATTAAAATCGGGAAAAGAAACCGAAATTAATGGAAAAGGCCCGACGATTTCCTTTGATTCGCAAAAGGAAATGCTCAAAAAAATTCAATGTTTGCGGCCTGATGACTTTCTCGTGCTGGCTGGCAGCATTCCTTCCTCGCTTTCTGTGCGTTTTTATGAACAAATCATGGACGTGGCGAAAAAAGCGCAGGTAAAAGTGATCGTGGATACAAGCGGCCCCGCCCTAAAGAGGCTCATGAACGACCAGCCGTTTTTAATGAAGCCGAATCATCGCGAGCTAGGAGAATTATTTGATACGGTTTTTCATTCGAAAAGAGAGGTCGCCATATATGGACGCCGCCTAGTTGAATGGGGTGTGAAGCATGTCATTGTCTCACTTGCAGGAGAGGGAGCGTTCTTTTTTGATAAGGAAACCGCGCTGTTTGCTGAAGCGCCGAAGGGAGCGGTAAGAAATTCGGTTGGCGCTGGTGATTCGATGGTCGCAGGCTTTCTAGCTGCCTATACGAGCGGAAAAAGTGTAGAAGAATCATTTGCTTATAGTGTCGCATCCGGAAGCGCTACCGCTTTTTCGCAAGACTTATGCACAAAAGAAAATGTCGAGCGGTTGCTTGGCCAAGTAAAAATCATGCGCATTTAAAAGGAGGTGTGATCGTGAAAATTACGGATTTATTAACAGAGGAAACGATTGTTCTTGAGGCGAAAGCGAGAACAAAGGAGGAAATTATTGACGAGCTTGCTCAAACATTGGAGCAAGCAGGTGTATTGCATGATTTGAAAGCGTTTAAAGAGGCGGTTTTGCTCCGTGAAGCGCAGAGTACGACGGGAATCGGCGATGGAATTGCCATTCCTCATGCGAAAACATCCGCGGTGGCCAGACCGGCGGTGGCCTTTGGCCGATCTAATCTTGGAATCGATTATGACGCATTGGACGGAAAGCCAAGCCATTTATTTTTTATGATTGCTGCTCCGGATGGGGCGGATCACACTCATTTGGAAGCGCTCGCCCGTCTATCATCCATGCTGATGGATGCCGCATTTCGTTCACGTGTTGAAAGCGCTTCAACTAAGGAAGAGCTGCTTTCTGTCATCAAAGAAAAAGAAGCGGCAGAAGAGATAGAGCCTGAAACGGCGCCAGCTTCAGCGAAAAAAATAGTAGCGGTTACAGCTTGTCCAACCGGAATTGCCCATACGTATATGGCGGCTGATGCGCTCAAAGCGAAAGCGAAAGAAATGAATATCGACATCAAAGTTGAAACGAACGGTTCAAGCGGTGTCAAAAATGAATTAACAGCGAAAGATATTGAAGAAGCCTCTGCTGTTATCGTTGCGGCAGATAAGCAAGTAGAAATGGAGCGCTTCAGAGGGAAGCCTGTGCTGCAAGTGCCTGTTGCTCAAGCGATCCGCCAACCGGAAAGGCTGATTGAGCAGGCCTTAAAGCAAGAAGCACCCGTCTATCAAGGAAGTGGGGCCAAGCTGGAATCAACTCATGTGAAAGGACGTACAGGCTTTTACAAGCATTTGATGAACGGCGTATCAAACATGCTTCCGTTCGTGGTCGGCGGGGGGATTTTGATTGCGATCTCCTTCCTGTTTGGAATCAAAGCCTTTGATCCAAACGATCCATCGTTTCATCCATTAGCCAAGGCATTGATGGATATTGGAAGCGGCAACGCCTTTGCGCTTATGATTCCTGTACTTGCGGGGTTCATTGCCATGAGCATTGCTGATCGCCCAGGATTTGCGCCAGGAATGGTTGGCGGATTTATCGCAGCTAATGGCGGGGCTGGATTTTTAGGAGGATTAATCGCAGGCTTTTTAGCCGGATATTTAGTGGTTGGACTTAAGAAAGCCTTTCATAAGCTCCCTGCTGCGTTTGAAGGCATTAAGCCTGTATTGATTTATCCGCTATTTGGTATTCTTATCACTGGGTTTATTATGCTGTATGTAATTGTCGATCCAGTAAAAGCATTAAATGATGGAATGAAGCATTGGCTTTCCAGTCTGGGAACAGGGAATCTTGTACTATTGGGACTCATTCTTGGCGGAATGATGGCGATTGATATGGGTGGACCGATTAATAAAGCGGCCTTTACATTCGGACTTGCCATGATTGATGCCGGAAATTACGCTCCACATGCGGCGATTATGGCAGGAGGGATGGTTCCTCCGCTCGGTCTGGCCTTGGCCACGACATTGTTTAAGCGTAAATTTACAAAAGCGGAACGGGAAGCTGGAAAAACATGCTATATTATGGGCGCCACGTTTATTACGGAAGGAGCCATTCCATTTGCAGCCGCCGATCCAGTGCGTGTCATCCCTTCGATTATTGTCGGGTCGGCGATTGCCGGAGCGTTAACGATGCTGTTTAAAATCGGCCTGCCAGCGCCGCATGGCGGAATTTTTGTCATTCCGATCGTCAAAGGAAGTCCATGGTTATATATACTTGCTATTTTAATAGGATCCATCGTCACAGCCTTGATGATTGGTCTGTGGAAAAAAGAAGTGAAAGAATAAAAGATGGATAGGAAAACGAGGCGTGGAAACGCTTCGTTTTTTTATGAGAAAATTTTATGAAATTCTCATGAAAAGGATGGATCAGTCGTGCTAAAATAAAAAAGTTGCTGTTAGGGTATATTTGTCAATAACGACGGAATCGGTCGGAAAACGGTGTTGTGTGAACTTTTGCTATACATTCGTGCGACAGGTAAGTCTCTGGCGATTGGCTTCCGTCAGCGATCATTTGTTTCATCCGGCATAAAAAGACGCTATTGGCCAATGCGGATAAACGGAAACATATTCAACAAATAAGGTGTTTTATTAATAAATTTTTTGCCATAGACCTCTATATGATGATCCGATTGCCAGGGGCAACCGATGCTGCTTCCTGCAAGTGGCTTTGTTTGTAAGCGGCTGATTGTTCGGCGCTCAGTGGCGCTTTGGCGTGACAGAAGTCCGTTACCGATTGATCTTCCGTTGTCGAAAAAATGGAGGAGATGGGTTTCTGGTGAAAACTCCATCTGTATTTCCATATAGAAAGTTTGAAACGTTCAGTTGTATTATGATAGTATAACGATCATCGATGCTTCGCATACAGCAACGGCACGTCTGGAACGATGGAATCAGTCGGCTGATTGCAACATGATCCGTTGATGGAATGGCCAATATATAGTTGGAATTGGTCATGTTCACAGTTGCATGGATACGAAGGTTGAACCGATTTTTCCACTCATTTTCGTTACAGAAGTGCGTGGTGAAAAACAAGTCGCGAGACCCTTTCGACCGAGGGCTGTTACAGATACCATTTGTTCAATTGTTTTAGTTATAATTTATACAGATATAATGGTGAGATCCTGTTATGAACTTTATTAAAGAAAAGGAGAGGCCGCATGAAGTCCTTTCTACAGCTTAATACTATTTTTGTTAGTATTTTAATAGAGTCTATTCCTTTTATATTAATTGGTGTATTTATTTCGGGTATTATTCAAATGTTTGTGACAGAAGAAATGGTCAAAAAATGGGTTCCGAAAAATAAAGTGCTGGCTGTCCTGTATTCAGCTCTCATTGGCGTGTTGTTTCCAGCATGCGAATGCGGCATTGTACCGATTACCCGCCGTTTAGTTACGAAAGGGGTGCCGCTACATGCTGCCATTCCGTTTATGTTGACAGGGCCTGTCGTTAATCCAATCGTCCTGTTTTCTACGTATATTGCCTTTGGCAGCAATTTTAAAATGGTGATTTATCGTGCGGTTTTTGCGTATATTGTGGCTGTCATGGTTGGACTCATATTATCGATACAATATAAAGATGAGCAGCTGCGAAACCAAGAAGTGATCCATGCTTCCCCGTCCCGGACATTGAAGGAAAAATGGATGGGGACGCTAGAGCATACGGTGGAAGAATTTTTTACGTCAGGGAAATATTTAATTATCGGTGCTTTTATCGCTTCTGCTATGCAAACGTACGTCAAAACATCAACACTTCTGGCCATTGGACACGGGAAAATGACGGCATCTCTTGTGATGATGGCGCTGGCGTTTGTGCTTTCATTATGCTCTGAAGCGGATGCATTTATTGCTTCGTCGTTTCAAAATACATTTTCTTTTGGAGCATTGGCTGCCTTTTTAGTATATGGACCGATGTTGGATATTAAGAATACGCTTATGCTGCTTCAATCGTTTAAAACACGATTTGTGCTTGTGCTGATTGCTTATATTACACTCTTTGTTTTTATCGGCTCATTATTGATTTAACATAACCTGTCGAGAATTCTCCCACCTCTAAACAAAGGGTAAGTGGAGGGGGATTCATTAAGGAGAACGACTTTTCTGATCCGGAAATTTTACTATCCATATGGCTTGGAAGCAGGGCGATAGTTGAATCGATGAGATGAAGCAGCTTGGCGGCCATATCTTGCTGGCAGTTCAGCATAAAAAAGCGGTGAATAAGGAGGGCGGTTCGATGCTGCGCACATATATTTTACTTGGCTTTGCTTTTGTTTTTTTTCATTTGCATGCCACTGGTGATATAAGCAAATACATTAATATGCGCTACTCTTACTTGTCGTTTAGTGCCATTTTTTTGTTTGTTTTTCTAACGGTTATTCAATTTATCATCGCAAATCGAAAGGAGAAACATACACATCATCACCATTGTCATGATGATTGCTGCCATCATCATGAAGAGGGGCAGCCGAAGTGGAAAAAAGCGCTTAATTATGCTATTTTCATTTTTCCGATCGTCTCAGCATTAGCATTTCCCATCGCTACGTTGGATTCAGACATTGTCAAAGCCAAAGGGTTTCATATTCCAGGATTTGATACGCAAAGCGAAGACCCTACCGTGCAGCGGCAGTTTTTGCGTCCTGATACAAGCATTTATTATGATCGAAGCGGCTATGAGGATTTAATGAGAAAGGATTTGGCTCAATTCTCTAAAAAATCCAGTCTGATTCTCAATGACCAAAACTATTTAAAAGCGATTGAGACCATTTATCAATTTCCAGGTGAGTTTAGCGATAAAGAGATTGAATTGGATGGCTTTGTTTACCATGATGAAACAACGAATAAGGACCAAGTATTTATTTTGCGATTTGGCATCATCCATTGTGTAGCTGATTCAGGGGTCTATGGACTGCTGGCTGAGTTTGCAAAACCGCCTGCTCTCAAAAATGATGAATGGATTCATATAAAAGGGGAACTATCCACTATGTATTACCAGCCGTATAATGCTGTTATTCCATATGTGAAGGTAGCATCTTGGCATACGATGAAACAACCGGAAGAGCCCTATGTGTTTCGCGGCTATGACCGTTAGCAAATGGAATAGGAGATGGATGATCGTCAGACAGCCCTTGCCGTTTATTAAGCAGCAAGGGCTGTCTGCCTATGCTGGCTAGCCGCAGCAATTCAATACTTCTCCAAGCTTTAAGCAGCGCAGCCGTTCTAGATCGAGCTGGCGCCTTTGCCATTCAGATACGAGACGGTCAAGCGCTTCCTGCGGTGTGTCATCAGCGAGGCGGAACGCTCCATAATGCATGGGAATAAATATATTGGCTTGACAGTCCATAAAGGCTTGAACGGCTTCCTCAGGAGTCACGTGCTGCGGCCCCATAAACCATTCTGGTTCATAAGCGCCGATGGGCAGGAGCGCATAGTCGATAGAAAAACGTTCACCAATTTCGCGAAAGCCGCGAAAATAGCCGCTGTCACCGGCAAAATAAAAGGTTGGCTGTCCATCTGTATGGATGATCCAGCCCCCCCAGTGGGAGGTATTCATATCTAGCAATGTTCTTCTTGTCCAGTGCTGTGCGGGCACAAAGGTAAAGAATGTTCCTCGATACTCCACGGTATCCCACCAAGAGCATTCTGTCACATGTTGATATCCTTTTCGGCGGAATAGACGTCCAAGGCCAACTGGAACGAAAAAATGAGGATTTCCTTTTAGTTTGCGAATGCTGGAAAAATGTAAATGGTCGTAATGGCCGTGTGAAATAAGAACAATATCGACAGTTGGCATGTCGTTGATCGCAATTCCCGGAGCAGTAAGCCGTTTAGCTGTCCCCATTCTTTTAGCCCATACAGGGTCTGTCACAACCGTTATTCCATTTGTTTGGATAACAAAGGTAGAATGGCCGATCCATGAAAGCAATGTATTCGCTTGATTCTCATGAAGCTGTTGATATTCAGGCGGATCAACGTGTGGAACTTGATAGGAAAGATCCTTTTGTTTGGTTTTTCGTTCTTTTTGCCATCGACGAAAGTCAGAAAATGTTTTTTTAGTCGAAATAAGGTCTAAATTTTCATATCGCTTCATGATGCTTTCCTTCCTTTTTAAACCGTTTGAGAGCTATCATATCACATTCTCTCTTCCTGCTGCTTTGACAGGTTCATTTTTCACGATGTATCTAAATGATTTGTACGAACGGCAAATAAAAAGTGAATAAGATGGTCCGCGCAAAAGGCGGACCTCCATTCATTTTATATGGAACAAGTAGTCAAAATTAACGGTCCGTTTTTCGTAATGGCAATTGTATGCTCGTATTGGGCAGAATAAGATCCGTCTACCGTTCTGGCTGTCCAGCCGTTCTTGTCCATGCGGCTCTGCCATTTTCCGGTGTTTACCATCGGTTCAATCGTAATCACCATGCCCTCTTTTAGGCGCATCCCTTTTCCTTTTTGCCCGAAGTGGGGAATGAACGGTTCTTCGTGAATGGTCGGACCGATGCCATGACCCGTAAAGTCGCGGACAACTGAAAAACCTTGTGCTTCCACATATGTTTGGATAGCATAACCGATATCCCCGATCCGGTTTCCGACTACAGCCTGTTCAATTCCTTTATATAAAGATTGTTCCGTAACAAATAACAAGGATTTCAGCTCCTCGCTGATTTCGCCAACGGCATATGTCCATGCCGAATCAGCAAGCGCTCCATGCAAATTTACAACGAAATCAATGGTGACGATATCCCCGTTTTTCAGCGGCTCATGGCGTGGAAAACCATGACATATTTCATCATTGATCGAAGCGCATGTGGCATATTGATAGCCTTTATACCCCTTTTGTTCTGGAGTAGCTCCATGTTGAGCTAAAAAATTCTCAACAAAATGGTCAATTTCTGCTGTTGTTATTCCTGGCTGAATGAGTTTGGCAATTTCTTGATGGCAAGCAGCCAGTAATTTTCCGGCTTCCTGCATAAGCTGAATTTCTCGTTCTGTTTTTAAATGAATCATTGTCAATAAGCTTCTCCTTTATTCTCATCTTTCTTTCTTATTTTAACATATTTGCCGAGAAATCTCTCATCTTGACAGCGCGTAGGCTGGAGCGGTTCATATTATGTATATGAAGGAAAAGGTTAAATGACTAGAGCATTTTCTTGGTCGCTGGCCGTCTGCTTTTGTCTTGATTGCGCTAATGGGAAATAGATACATACGGTTGTCCCTTTGTTAACTTCGCTTGTAATATGAATGGTTCCGTCCATCGATTCAACGATGCGATAAACGACCATCATGCCAAGTCCTGTTCCTTTTGTGCCTTTCGTCGTAAAATAAGGTTCACCAAGCCGGTCGATTTGTTCTTTTGTCATGCCGATTCCTGTATCACTCACGCGGATTAAAATTTGCTCATGCTCAATAGATACATAAATATCAAGTGTTCCGCCATTTTGCATTGCTTCAATGGAGTTTTTCATAATATTCAATAAACATTGCTGGAATTTTTCTCGTTCTCCTTTTACATGGAAGGGGATTAACGATGCTTGAATATCCACACTGTTCATGTTGGCAAGCGGACGCAGCAAATCAATGACTCGTTCAATTTCTGTTTTGACATTGAGCTTTTCTACATATTCTGGGGCCGGTTTAGCAAATGTCAAATAATCCGTAATAATCGACTCCGCCCGATCTAATTCTTCGATGGCAATTTGGATGTACTGCTTTCGTTTTTCCGGTGGCAAATGGCTCTGCTCAAGCAACTGCATAAAACCTCGGGCGGCAGTGAGCGGATTGCGCACCTCATGAGAAATGGAAGCGGCTAAGTGGCTAACGACTTCCATTTTTTCTGCTCGAATAATTTGTTTGCGCAATGAGTTGTTTTTATAAAGCATTTCTTTTAAATAACAGGCTGTTGCCATGCTAATGGGTTGAATAATCAAATACGAAGACCAAAACGGCAGCGATGAGAACGCCATTTGATCCAATAGGACGGTCAACATCCCGGAAAAGGTGGATAAAACAAAGGTGAGCAAGATACGCTGCTTAACAGACAATGATAAAAAATATTTTGACAGCAGCATGCTAACGAACATCACAAAAAAGGATGGCATGACGGTAATCATCCATTGTTCTTTTCCTAAAAGTATGTGATATCCAATTGCAAGCAAACAAAGAATGAAGCCAACAAGCGGTCCTTTATATAAACTTCCGAGCCAAAGAGGAATTTGGTGCAGATTGTAATCGCGCTCTGTGTCGGTGCTGATTGGAAAAGTCATGCAAAGAAAGGTCGTTAAAGCAAACGAAACGGTTAGCACATGATTTTTAAGCAGTTTTGGCACCTTTCGTTCCTCTAGCCATAACGGAACGGCGAAAATGGGAGCTAAAATGAAAAATAAATTCAACAAAAAATCCTTCAAAATATTAAGCATAAAAGCACCTTCTTTCGCATTTCGACAGCATGTACTAGTCTATTTCATTGTAAACAAAAAAACTGTCAAATGTTAAGGGGGAATCATTAGAGTTATTTTGACATAAATCCTGCTTTTTCAACACATTGATGCATAAATGACAAGGTTCGTTTAACTGCTCAAAAATTTGTTGATTTTTTTTGGTTTATTGTTCAATATTTTCTTCTATATAATTTTATTGGAATGGAAAGAAAAAGGGGGAGTTTTATGACAGGGGATCAGTATAACCAACTTATCCAATGGATTCAGCAAAAACAGCCTGTCAAAATCAAGATGCGTCATGGAGAAGCAACATTTTTGCCGGTAAAGCTATATCAAGATGCGCAAAAATTATTTGTATACAACAGAGAAATGCGGTTGATGAATATTGCTTTTGACGATATTATCTCCATCAAGCCAACACGTATTTACGGTTCGTTTGATCGGCGCAAGCTGATACATATGTATATGCTGTAAAAAAAGGGCGGTCTGTGACCGCTCTTTGTCGCTTTTAGAGGTTTTATATGGATAGGTGGCCAACGCTTTTCCTTTTGTTATATACTATGTGTATGAAAAATGAAACAAATCTGAAACCTGTGTTTCCTTTGGCTAGCAAGCGAGCCGTTGTTTGGTCTATGGTCGTTTAAATTAGGATCCGCGGTGCTAGGTGAGCATAACGTACGGTTACTACTTTAACATCTATTTTCATGTGAGCAGGTGATGCCCCCGCCTCTGACCGTTGGTTTTTACATGGATATACAAGTCAATCAAGCTCTAAACGTTTTAGAGACTGTTGACCAATGTTTTGTATTCTGCATTAGGGACCTCGCATGGCTGCGCTCTTAAGCCATTTGCGGCTGAAGAAATCGACATAAGATAGTTTACAAGAATGATAGGGCAAGGTTCATGGTGATTTTGTCTAGCAAATAAACATCATTGCAAGGAAGGGGAAGCAAAAATTGAAGGGAAAACGAGTCGCTTTATGTGCATCAAGAAAGCTGGAAGAAATGGCAACGTTGATTGAAAAGCAAGGAGGCATTCCGCTTGTGCGACCTGCTCAAGGAACGGTATTTGCTAAAAAAGAAGAGCTTGTTCACGAAATCGAAGAGGTGATTGCAAGCCGCCCAAGTTGGATGATCTTTACAACGGGGATTGGAGTAGATGCATTATTAGAAGCAGCTGAGCGAGGAGGAATGAAAGAAAAGTGGCTGGAGACGATTCGGCAAGCGAATGTTGCTATTCGCGGCTATAAAACAGCAGCCGCCCTGAAACGAATCGGAATCGCTCCTATTGCGGAAAGCGATGACGGAACGACGAAAGGATTAATTCGCTCGCTACAATCATTTTCATTTGCTCAAAAACGTGTGGTTGTCCAACTATACGGAGATACTGCTCCGTCATTAAAGCAATTTCTCCAGGAATCGGGCGCCATTTATACGGAATTGTTGCCTTATCAGCATATTGCACCAGATGAAGCGGTTCTTGGGCAGCTATATGAAGAAGTGACGAACCAGCAGGTTGATGCTGTTTGTTTTACGACAGCGATGCAAGTGCGTTTTTTCTTTTCTTTTGTTAAGGAAAAGAAAGACCTTGAGCAGCTGCGTCGGGCTTTTGCTAGGGATGTGGTCGCTTGTGCCGTTGGGAAAGTAACGGCTGAGGCGCTTTCTGAGGAAGGGGTCGATCGCATCGTTGCTCCAGAGCTGGAGCGCATGGGAGCGATGATCATTACTCTTGCCAAACACTTTAGTGCTAATTAAGAATGGCGAAAATAACAAGAAAGTTTTGTATGCTTTTTCACAAAGCGATGTAAAAAGAGAAAAAAACTAAACATTATATAAATCTTAATAAAGGCTCTTTTTCTGTAAATAACTCGTCGGTTTTGATTTGCAGCTCAATTTCTTTAGCAAGCAGTTCGGCATCATGAAATGAGTAAAGCGGCAGTGAGGCGAGATGAGGATATTCGTAGTAAAATATGTTTTCATTGTTTGACGGGTATACTTTGACGGTCCAATAATACAGCTCGCTAGCGTGGTCCGTTGGCGAGCCTTCTAAGGCGATGACCCAATGGGTTGCGGAAAACAACGTTTTTTTGTTTTCAGAAAGATTTTGTATAAAAGCGTTGCGGTCATTTTCCCCCATTGGAATAGCCGAGGTAGGATAAAGTTCTTTGTAGTTTGGAAACATAGCACCCCTCCCTTATATACATAATATATGTGCCCAAAACACAAAATGCCTTCTTTTTTAAAAAGCGAGGAAATGAAATAGAGTGGATGAGAAAAAATGAACAGGCAATCAGCAAGCCGGTTTAAACACGTGTGAGAAGTAATCATGGTGAGAGGGATTTACCTAGAATAATGGCTAAAGTTTTTCACCAATTTTCTTACTGTCTATTGCGATTAGGCGCTTTTCGTATTAGAATGTGAGGAGACGAACAAATATTCTTTTTTGTGGTATCATTAATGAAAACGTGTTTGTAGGTGATGGTTGATTGCGGTATCATACTCATGTGGTGACATCGTTGTGCATTGGAGCGGCAATCGCTTCACAAACCTCTTTGCCGTTTACGATTAGCTATACGGCCGGGATTATAGCGGGGAGCTTGCTGCCGGATATTGATGAACCGAAATCATATGTCGGCCGCCGGTCATTAGGAGCTGCGCAAAAAGTGAAGCAGGCGTTCGGCCATCGCGGAATGACTCACTCGCTTTTTGTTTGGGCTGTACTCGCTCTTATTATTATGCTTGAATCGCCGTCGGTTTTTGCAAGCGGGCTCGTATTGGGTTATTTGCTTCACATTTTAGAGGATTTTTTATCGGTTCAGGGAGTGCCGCTGTTCTGGCCTTTGCAGGATAAACGATACAAAATTCCGTTATACCGGACAGGGAGCCGCTTGGAAACGGTCCTCTTTTATGGTTCCTTTTCGTTGCTGATCTACATAGCCAGCCAGTATCAGCTGTTTCATGAATGGCTGCGATCGCTGCGGTCGTTTTTTCAGCAAATATGGTGAGGGGGCGAACATCTCGCTTTTTTTTCTTAAACAAATCTGTTATGTTTATGTTAGGTAGGACGCTGAAAGAAATGAGGTAGGGGAAATGGAAACACCCTTTGATCTGCTGCCCTATTTATCGTTAGTGAGCGCTTTGTTTGTAGCGATGAAATGCTACATGACTCAATATCGGAAAAATAGGCTGTTTCTCCATCAGCTTGAGTTTTATGATGTGGAGGTACACAGCCGGCAGCAGGATAATCAATGGATACGGCTGCCGCTGTATCGCTTGTTTATATGGAGGCAGCGAAAGATTCCAGTCAGGGAACGATCGCCTGTTTCCGATGAGGATGGAAGGAGTCTCCTTGCTTTTCGCTAAGAAGAGAATAAGCAAGGAGGCTAAATGATGAAGAAAAAATGGCTGTTGATGTTATTCGTGATTGTCGGAGTGTTAAGTGGCTGCAATCGCAATGCTCCGATTAATGAGCATAGCCAAGGAATTTGGGATCATTATTTTGTTTATCCGATGTCCAAGCTGCTTTTGGTATTGGGAGATTTGTTTGGTGGAAACTATGGCCCGGCGATCATTGCTGTTACGTTGATGGTGCGGTTTTGTTTGCTTCCGCTCATGCTGAAGCAGTTCCGAACATCGTTAGCGATGCAAAAGCTTCGGCCGGAGATCCAAAAATTGCAGGAAAAGTATAAAAGCAAAGATATGCAAACACAACAAAAGCTTCAGCAGGAAATGATGCAGCTATATCAAAAGCACGGAGTGAATCCGATGAGTGGCTGCCTGCCAGCATTAATTCAAATGCCGATTTTTATGGCACTGTATTATGCGATTCGACGGACGCAGGAAATTACACTTCATTCATTTTTATGGGTACAGCTCGGGCATCGCGACCCATATTTGATTTTGCCGATTTTAGCTGCTCTCACGACATTCATCTCCATGAAATTGTCACCAACGATGTCGGAGCAGCAAATGTCACAAATGGCCATCATGTCCTATATTATGCCGATCATGATTTTTATAGGGGCGAACTCTGTTCCGTCCGCTTTATCATTGTATTGGGTAGTCGGCGGTTGTTTTTCGATTATTCAATCGTTGATTTTTCGCATGCAGCTGAAATCAGCAAGAATGTCAAACGAGCAGGCATCGTAATGAACAGACCGCTTCCATACGAATGGAAGCGGTCTGTTTTTGCTATATCTTGCCTTGTTTTCGCAAAATGTGTTCCATTTCATTGACGAGCGAATCGAAGTAAGCGAAAAGACTATTTAACGGTTGCGGAGAAGTCATATCCACTCCGGCTTTTTTTAATAAAGAAATTGGATCATCCGATGTTCCGGAGCTTAAAAATGTTAAGTAGCGCTTTGTCGCTTCTCCTGTTTGGTCTTTCTTCATTTGTTTGACGAGCTCAAACGATGCGGCAATCGATGTTGCATATTTATATACGTAAAAGGCGTCATAGAAATGAGGAATGCGCAACCATCCAAGACCGGCTTCAGGATCTGCCGCATAAGCAGGGCCGTGGTATTTTTTCAACAAACGAAGCCAAAGCGCATTCAAATCTTCAGCGGTTAGGCTGCCGCCCTGCCGCACCTGATCATGAATCGTTTTTTCAAATTCAGAATACATCACTTGTGTATATAAGGTACCGCGAATTTGATCAATTTGTTGATTGAGTAAATATAACTTTTCTTCATCGTTTTTTGCCTGTTTGATGAAATAATCCATCATCAGCCACTCGTTAGCTGTCGAAGCCACTTCTGCCGTAAAGATGGATTGCCCTGAATAGCGGTAAGGTTGTGTTTGGTTTGTATAGACAGAGTTCATAGCGTGGCCGATCTCATGAGCGATCGTCAATGTTTGGTCTAGTGAATGGTCATAATTTAACAAAATAAACGGATGGGTATCATAGGCTCCCGTGTTATATCCGCCTGTATATTTTTTAGGGCGGGGATAGACATCAAGCCAACGATGGTCAAAGGCATATTTCACTTGCTTTATATATTCTTTGCCGAGCGGTTTTAAGCCTTCGAGTATAAGCGCCTGTGCTTTGTCAATCGGAAACCTCATTTGGTTGGCCACTGTTTGTGAGACGAGCGGAACGTACATATCATAGCTATGAATTTGATCTGTTTTCAATATGTTTTTTCGCAGCTCCACATAGCGGTGCAGCGACGATAAATGCTGGTTGACTCCTGAGATCAGATTCGTGAACACTTGTTCCGATACATCATCGGCCGATAGAGCCGCATCAAGGCCTGATTTGTACCGGCGTGCTTTGGCATATAGCTCATCCGCCTTAACGGAAGCATATAATGTTGCTGCTGCGGTATTTTTGATGGACTCATAGCTTTTAAAAAATGTTTGGAACGCCTGCTGGCGATAGGCCCGGTCAGGGTGCTCAAGCGCTTTTAAATAATTGCCTTCTGTAAGCTGCACCGTTTGGCCATCCGCCGTTTTCATAACGGGAGGAGTATAATCGCCTCGTGAAGCGTTATTGTAAATATTTTCGGCATCGCTTGTGATTGGAGAGAGCTTAGCGAGCAGTTGTTCTTCCTTTTTTGACAACGTATGCTTTTTTTGTTCCAGCAGCTCTTGAAAATAGCGGCGGTATCCTTTTAGTTGTTTGCTTGTTTGAAAATCATTCAGCTTGCTTTTAGGAAGCGATAAAATTTCTGGTTCGATAAATGAAGTAGCGGCTTGATAACGAGAAAAAAGCACCTCTAGCTTCGCCTTTAAACTGGCTGCTGTTTTGTCTTCAATATTTAAATCTTGCTTCATATGTGCATAAAGAGAGAGTTTTTCAAGTGTGCGCGCTGTTTTTTCCTGCAGAGCGAACAGTTTGGCCACATTGCTTTCGTTATGAAGCTTTCCTTGATAGGATGATAATAACGGGATGTTTTTTGCTGCTTTTTCGTAATCTTTGTTGAAATTGTCTTCAGATGGATAAATATCGGCGAGATTCCAAGTATAACGTTGAGCGTTGCTTGCTGCTTGTGTATGATGGAGCGGAATGATAATCATCCACAGCGTGAGCATGATGAGAAGCATTCGCTTCATTTTTGCCACTCCCTTTCCTGTAGGTTCCATATAGTAGTATGTGCAAAAATAGCGAACTTACTCGATAGAGATGGATGGAACTTGGCATGTTTACCTTTGCATGCAGGAGTTTGGCCTGTTTTTCAACGGTCATGTTCGTGATGGGACTTTTTCGACTGGAGATTTTTAGGATATCCTTCGGTTTATCTTTAAAGTTGATTAATATAGAAAAATGTCGTTTATCGGTTAAAGGAGAAAGAAGCTATGAAAGTGATTATCGCGGAAAAACCAGATCAAGGAATCGCGTTGGCCTCGATTTTTCAGACCAAAAAACGCCAGGGCTATCTTGAAATTTTACCAAACGAGTTGTTTCCAAAGGGGGCTTATATGACATGGGCAGTCGGCCATTTGCTCCAGCTGGCTCCGCCTGAACGGTATCGGCCGGAGTGGAAGCAGTGGAAGCTGGAAACGCTGCCGATCATTCCCGAGCAATTTCGCTATGAAGTGGAGAAATCCAAGGCGAAGCAGTTTCAAATAGTGAAGGAGCTCTTGCGAAAACCGGAGGTTATGGAAATTATTCACGCGGGAGATGCCGGGAGGGAAGGAGAGCTGATCATCCGCAATATCATTCACATGAGCGGTGTGAAAAAGCCGATGAAACGTCTTTGGATTTCTTCGTTAACTCCAAAAGCGATTGATGAAGGGTTTCGCCGGCTGCTTGATGAAAAAGAAACATGGCCGCTATTTGAAGAGGCATATGCGCGCGCTTGTGCCGATTGGCTTGTCGGCATGAACGCGTCTCGCATTTACAGCATTTTACTTAAACAAAAAGGAATGAATGATGTTTTTTCAGCTGGAAGGGTGCAAACCCCAACTCTCGCTTTAATTGTCAAGCGTGAAAAAGAAATCGAAAGCTTTAAACCAGAGCCATTTTGGGAGGTTGTTGCTTCATTTGTTATGAACGGCAAACAGTATGAGGGCAAATGGATGCAACAGGAGGATTCTCGTTTAAAGGACCAAGAGCTGGCCAATAAAATTGCCGCATTTTGCCAAGATAAACAAGCGGAAGTCAAAGAAATCAAGATGGAACGGAAAAAGTTTCAGCCGCCGCTTTTATTTAACTTATCGTCGCTGCAAGCAACGGCTAACAAACTTTATCAATTCTCTCCGCAAAAAACGCTTGATATTTTACAAAAGCTGTATCAAAGAGGAATCGTTTCGTATCCCCGTTCTGATTCACAATATGTAACAAGAGGGGAAGCGGAAGCGTTTCCGGAAATTTTGCAAAAATTAAGCCAGTTTGCAGCGTATCAATCCTTCTTTCCGCTGCCAAACACAAGTATTTTACATAATAAACGTTATGTAAATGAAAAAAAGGTGACGGACCATTATGCGATCATTCCAACTGAGCAGGTGGTGAATCCTGAAACGTTATCGAAAGAGGAGCGGAATATTTATGATCTAGTTGTCCGGAGATTGCTTGCTGCCCATTATCCTGAAGTCATTTTTGATTATACGACAGTGACGACGCTTGTTGATGGGCGGGCGGCTTTCATATCAAAAGGAAAGCAGCAAATTCAGGAAGGATGGCGGAAAGTTTTCTTTCAGCATGACGAAGAGAATGTAGCCGCTCTTCCGCCGCTTGCGGAAGGAGAACAGGGGAAAGTGGAAAAAGTCGATGTTAAAGAAGGCAAAACGCAGCCGCCAAAGCGGTATACAGAAGGTCAATTGATTACGTTGATGAAAACGGCGGGGAAATTTTTAGAAAACGAAGAATTGGAAAAAGTGCTTGCTAAAACGGAAGGTCTCGGTACGGAAGCGACACGGGCTGGCATTATTACGATGTTGAAAAACCGAAAGTATATCGAAGTGAAAAAAAATCAAGTCTATGCTACTGACAAAGCAAAAATTTTAATTGAAGCGATTGGGGATAAGATTTTAGCCTCGCCGGAAATGACCGCAAAATGGGAGCAGCGTTTAAGCGAGATTGGCGAAGGAAAAGCCTCTGCTTCCCTATTTATGGAACAAGTAAAAAAGCTGTCGATAAAAATCATAGAAGATGCAACAGCGATGGCGAAGGATTGGAATTTCTCAGGATTCGATACCGCTTCTATTCAGCGTACAACATCGAAAGCAACGCTTGGCAAACCGATCGGCCAATGCAAGTATTGCGGCGGAACAGTCATTGATAAAGGAGAGTTTTATGGCTGCGCGCATTATGCGAAAACAAAATGCTCATTTACGATCTCAAAGGTGATTCTCGGTAAAAAGATTTCACAAACGAATGTAAAAAAGCTTCTGCAGCACGGAAAGACAGATTTAATCAAAGGATTTAAAAAAGGGGATAAAACATTTAATGCCCATTTAGTGTGGAATGAGCAGGAAAAAAGAATTACTTTTTTGTTTTAACATTATCCACCAAGAAGTCTCCCGTCTCTTTAACGGATTGTAGGTGGGGGAGGCTCATTGCAAAATATTAAAAAATGCTTGCTCCTTTTTCTACCCGGCATAGCTGAGCATGTGCCGGGTAGAAGGCAAACTTAAGCAGCAACCATTAGCAATGGCGAAAGATTTCCATAAACTGATCTGGCTCATGCAGCACTTCAAATCCGAACGGCTGGTAAAGACCATGCGCATCCTTTGTCACTAATAAAAAGCGGCGGATATTGAGAAGATCAGGGTGCTGCAGGACACATTCCACCAGCCACTTGCCAAGCTCTCTGCCGCGATAGGCTTCATCAATAAAAACATCGCATAAATAGGCGAATGTAGCTCCGTCAGTAACCACGCGTGCAAATCCAATCTGTGTCTGGCCGTGAAAAAGAGAAAAGCATAGCGAATGTTCAATCGATTTGATAATCGTTGTTCGTTCCCTTTGATTGGCCCAATAGGACTGAGCCAGAAACTCGCATACGCGGTCCATTTGAATGAGGGCACGATTAGTGGAAATCATCATATCATTTCGTTTATATTCAACGACTTGAAACAAAGCGTTTCCTCCTCCCTATTTCGACGAATTATAAGCGATTTTAAGAAAAAAGGCAATGCTGGGTACTGGGCAAAGGAAAAAAAGCAACGGCTTTGGGCAGTCTATTATATATCGCTTTTTGTTTCCTCCCTTTTATTGGTGTAAGAGCTTCATGCTTTCGCGTGACAAGGACGAACCGAGCCGACGACTCCTTCAATCAGATGATTTATTCGATGTTTATAGCCCGTTTGGCGGAACTTTTCTATTGCTAAAGGCATGACGAATTGAGAGCAACGGCCTTTTGCGGTGGAACAAAAGGCACTGATGTTTGACAGGAGCGAAATTCAAAGGTACATTGAAGCTAACAAACATGAAATGCAAAAGATGTAAAAAACACATAATGAAGGAGGAAGGATAAGAATGGATATGATTAGAAAGATGTTGGCATTTGGTCTTGGTTTGGCGGCTGTCAGCAAAGAGCAAGCAGAGAAGTTGGTGGATGAGCTAGTAAAAAGAGGAGAATTATCTTTAGAAGAGTCAAAAGATGTAATTGATCAATGGATTCGGCAAAAGGAAGAAGGGAAAGCGGAGTTTCAACGCGCTGTGCGTGAGCAGTTTAAACAAATGCTTGATAAACTTGATTTAGCTACAAAAGAGGATATTCGCCAATTAGAAGAACGAATTCAACGCTTGGAGCAGAAAAACGAGTAAATAAAAAGATTTTGGAGCTGCAAAAGGAGACAAACCAATGGCCGGAAAAAGGATGCGTCATGTAAGTCGTTATCGGGAGATCGCTGTCGCTTTGATTCGCCATGGCTTTGGGATCGTAGCGGAGGAAATCGGGTTTTCCCAGTTTCTTTCTCTTCCACAAAGATTATTTTTCGATGCGCAGGAAAAGAATGAAAAAACAATTGGAGAACGAATCAGGCTCGTTTTACAGGAGTTGGGTCCAACTTTCGTGAAGCTGGGGCAGATTGCGAGCACGCGTCCGGATTTAATTCCTGGCCCTATTATTCGGGAATTGGAAAAGCTGCAAGATCAAGTTTCTTCTTTTTCATTTGCCGAAGTCGCACGAACGGTTCATGAGGAATTAGGAAGTGATGTGGATCGATTGTTTCAACAGTTCGAGGCGGTTCCGATTGCGGCCGCTTCGATTGGACAAGTTCATCGAGCCATCTTGCATTCAGGAGAACAAGTCGCTGTTAAAATTCAGCGCCCGAATATCGTCCATATGATTGAAACGGATTTAGAAATTCTGCAAGATTTAGCGATTCTCGCTGAGCGCCGCCTTTCATGGGCCGCGCAATATCAAATCGGCGATATGGTTGAAGAATTCTCGCAATCTCTTCGGGCCGAGCTTGATTATACGATTGAAGCGAGGAATGCTGATAAAATTTTTCAGCAATTTAAACAAGATCCTAGCATTTATGTTCCAAAAGTATTTTGGGAGTATTCAAGCAAAAAAGTGCTAACGATGGAATATGTGGAAGGAATCAAACTTAACGAGTTGGAGCGGCTGAAGGAAAGCGGATATGACTTGAAACATTTGGCCGAACGTCTAACCAAGGCAATTTTGCAGCAAATTTTAAGAGAAGGGTTTTTCCATGGAGATCCTCATCCCGGCAATCTATTCGTATTGCCGGGGGAGGTGATCGCTTTTATTGATTTTGGGATGATCGGGCGTCTGACGCCAGATATGAAATATCACTTTTCTTCGTTAGTGATTGCTTTAATGCGTCATAATACAGATGGGATCATTAAATCGCTGTATCAAATGGGGCTTGTTCCTGAGCATGTCGATGTATCGCGATTGCATGAGGATATCGAACAATTAAGAGAGAAATACTACAATGTTCCGCTCAGCCAAATCAGTCTTGGCGAGGCGCTTCATGATTTGTTTCATGTTGCCTTTCAACACTCTATTCGCATTCCGAAAGATTTAACCCTTCTGGGAAAGACGTTGCTAACAGTGGAAGGCGTAGCAGAGCAGTTAGATCCGGAGCTGAACATTCTCAATATTGCTGAACCATTCGGCCGCCAGCTATTAAAGGAGCGCTTGCATCCTAAACATCTAACCGAAGAAGTGTGGAAGCGCGTGTTCAATTATGGAGAAATGTTGCTGGACTTCCCTAAGAACATGAAGGAGTTAACGGCATTTATTAAACAAGGAAAGCTGCATTTGAAAATGGATATTCCTGAATGGCCGCTTTTTTTAAAAAAATTAGATCAAATTAGTAATCGCTTATCGTTCAGTATTGTGCTGCTGTCCTTCAGCATTATTATGGCAGGGATTATTATTGGCTCTTCTTTAGGTAGGCAATCGACTTTGCTTTGGAAAATTCCAGCAATTGAGATTGGGTTTGGTATCGCCTCTTTGATGTTTTTATGGCTGTTATATTTAATTTATAAATCCGGACGGTTTTAGCTGTTGACCTAATCGCTGGTGGTGGATTACTTGTTTTATTTCTCGTGCTGTATAAAATGGAGAACCACGGTTAGAGGATAGGCCGCTGACTTGTCTCGGTCACGCCAAAGCGTGCTGTCGAAACCTGCTTATATAGGGACTGCCTGCAGAGGCTCGACTAGAATGTGTTACGATAATAATTTTATGTAAACAATCAGGTGTGCTGATGATCCAATAAAAACCATTGGCATTACTTGATTCCAAGCTTTTCTGCCGTAGTCGGCAAGCAAATGACTTGCCGACTGGGCATGCATATGGCAGAAAAGCTTGTGTCTAGCTCAATCATTCCATATTTTTAGTAAAATGATCATCCACACTTGCGGGAAACCATATTAGTTCTTCTTATTTCACCGTTCCTCTGTTTTTTTTTGACGGATTTTGCAGGATTTTTTTTCAAAATGTCAAAAGGATTTAATAGACAAAGAAAAATGAGGGAAGGGAAATTAAATGAAGACAGCAGATTTATGTGATCAATTTTTGTCGGAGCTGCAAGTGTGCCAATTACCGTTGCATTCTTATGGCGGAAAAACAGAGTTTTCCGGACCGATTGCCACTGTTGAGGTATTCGAGGACAATGTGCTCGTTCGCGAAGCGCTAGAAACCATTCCGGCAGGCACGGTGTTAGTTGTTGATGGAAAAGGTTCGCGAAATTGTGCATTGCTCGGAGATCGTCTGGCACAAATCGCTTGTGAACGAGGACTTGTAGGCGTGATTGTCCATGGTTGCATTCGCGATTCAGCTGAAATTGCGCAAATGCCGCTTGGCGTAATCGCTCTTGGGACATGCCCTGTCAAAAGCAAAAAAGAAGGGAAAGGGGCGCGTGATCGCGTTCTTGAATTCGGGGGCGTACATTGGGAGCCGGGCGCGCATGTGTATGTTGATAGCGATGGAGTTGTTGTCGCTAAAACAAAACTGTTCGAAAAATAAAAATGGTTGACTTTTTTCGAAAATTCATCATATCATTGTGGAGGAACAACTGAATCATTGAATCGTTTGCTAAAGCAAGTAAGGTGCCTTTCTCTATTGGGACAGGCTTAAAAGGGAAGTACGGTGAAAAGCCGTCACGGTACCCGCCACTGTGATGAGGAGCTTCATTGCATCATGTCACTGAAGGAAACTTCGGGAAGGCGCAATGAAGCGATGATTCTAAGTCAGGAGACCTGCCTTATTTGCTCGGCCGGATACCTACGGGATTATAGGTAGACGTGCGGGGGAATGGTATACATATGCATTTGTGATTGGCCGTATGCATTTTTCTGCACCTCTATCGATAGAGGTGCTTTTTTATTTCATCAAAAAGGAGAGGATCGGTGTGACAACGTGGAATTTAACTGGAGTAAAGCATCACATATTGATCTGTAACGGCGGCAGCTGCATGCGAAAAGGCGGAGAGGAGGTGACAATCGCCATTCGTGATGAAATTGCGCGGCTGGAATTGGACAGCACTGTACACACAACGAGAACGCGCTGCAATGGCCGCTGTAATGATGCGTGCGTCGTAATCGTGTATCCGCAAGGAGTTTGGTACAAGGGGGTGACGCCGGATAAAGGAAGAGAGCTTGTCCAAACACATTTAAAAGATGGGGATCCTTTAAAAGATATTGTCACCTATCAGTATGGAGAAGATGGATTATCGATGTGCCATCCAACAGCTGCGGTTGGCATTACTAAAAAAGCTAGCATCAAGGAGGAGAGGGTATGAAGCAATGGAAGTTTCTGCTGCTGCTATGTGGCCTTGTTGTTTATTTTACTGTCAATAGCGGCACACCAGCCTATGCTATGCATATTATGGAAGGATTTTTGCCGATGAAATGGGCGCTATTTTGGTGGATTGTTTTTCTGCCGTTTTTCATCGCAGGAGTGCGAGCGCTGATGAAGATCACAAAGCGCCATCCTGAATTAAAATTGTTGATTGCGCTTTCAGGAGCTTTTACCTTTGTACTTTCGGCGTTAAAAATCCCATCGGTGACAGGCAGCAGCTCCCATCCGACTGGAGTCGGGCTCGGGGCCGTCTTATTTGGTCCGCTAACGATGACGGTGATGGGGAGCATCGTTCTTTTATTCCAAGCGTTACTACTGGCGCATGGGGGATTGACGACATTAGGAGCGAACGCGGTGTCCATGGCGGTATGCGGTCCGCTAGTAGCATACGGGGTGTATCGTTTAGGAAAAAGGTATAACATTTCGCAGCGATTTGTCATTTTTTTAGCCGCTTTTCTTTCTGACTTGGCCACATATGTAGTTACATCATGGCAATTGGCGCTTGCTTTTCCCGACACAACAGGAGGAGTAGCAGCTTCATTTCTTAAATTTGCCGGAATTTTTGCGATTACGCAAATACCGCTCGCGATCACCGAAGGGCTGCTGACTGTTGTTGTGTGGAACTTTTTATCTACTTACAGCAGTCGAGAGCTGAATCAACTTCAGAAAGGAGCCTAGCAGATGAAGCGAAATCTATTGCTTATTGTTCTTGCTTTTGTATTAGCTGTCGCTCCCTTGCTATTGGTTCGCAATTCGGATTTTGGCGGTACAGATGATCAAGCGGAAAAAGCGATTCAAACGATCGTCCCGGATTATAAGCCTTGGTTTGAGACGATCTTTTCACCGCCGGGTGGGGAAGTGGAAACATTGTTATTTTCTTTGCAAGCCGCGCTTGGCGCCGGGGTGATTGGCTATATTATCGGCGTTTATAAAGGTCGAGCCGGTCGAAGAGATGAAGCGGAATGATTCGGCATTTTGACATGATTGCCTATCATAATCGTCTGCGCCGTCTGCGGCCTGAACAAAAGACTTTATTCTCTTTTCTCTTGCTTTTGAACACTATGGTAGGAAGCAGAGGAACGCATCTTTTTATTATTTTCTGGCTAGCCATATGGACGATTGGGTATGCAGGTGTTTCTTGGAAAGTATATGTAAAAACGTTGGGAATGGTCATCCTTTTCCTTTTAATTAGCTGGCCGATTTTGCTTATTTCCCTTGATTCATGGCACATATCCGTGAATCGAGGAAATATTCCGACAGCAATCGATGTATCGCTGCGCTCCATTGCAGCATGGTCGTGCTTATTTTTCCTTTTAGTAACAACGCCGTTTCCAGAGTTGCTCTATGTATTAAAAAAACTGAAAATACCATCCGTTATGATTGAATTACTATTTTTTATGTATCGATTTGTCTTTGTGTTTGAGCAGGCGGCGGAGGAATTGTATACGGCGATGAAAGCACGCAACGGCGGCAGTCATTGGCGGCATGGCGCCATGCTTATTTTTCAGCTTTGGCAAAAAGTATGGGGCGCTTACCATGCTTTATTGCTCGCATTACGGGCGCGCGGGTTTTCCGATGAGCTTGTCTATATTCAAAACGAAACGCGTGGTGTATGGAGCAAGCGCTATATTGTAGAGGCGATTGCCGGAATGGGGGTACTCATATGGATGAGATGATCGAGAGGAAAAAAAGATGTTGAGATTAGAAGAGGTGTATTACCAATATCCTCATGGCCAAGAAGTGCTGAAGGGAGTGTCTCTTCAGATTTTCAGAGGGAAAAAATATGCGCTTATTGGCCATAATGGCTGTGGGAAAACGACGTTATTTTTGCATATGAACGGGCTGTTGCGCCCCAATCGCGGATGCATCTATTGGAAAGAGCAAAAAATGGATGACCGGCGCCAAACGATTCAACAATGGCGCCGAGAGGTAGGCATTGTTTTTCAAAATCCAGAACATCAGCTTTTGGCTCCTGTTGTGAGAGATGAATTAGCCTTTGGCTTGCATCAGCTGGGGCTACATGAAGCAGAAATCAATCAGGAAATCGCCAGAACGGTTCGTGAATTTGGCCTGCAATCATGGATGGACAAGCCTGTCCACCATTTAAGTCTCGGCCAAAAAAAATGGCTGACTCTTGCTTCGGTGATGGCCATGAGGCCGCATTTGCTAGTGTTAGATGAACCGACAGCCTATTTGGATCTCTTACAAACAGAGCGATTGGTAGAAAAAATCAATGATATTCATCAAGCAGGAACAACGGTATTCATTGCGACTCACGATTTTGACTTTGTTTTGAAATGGGCTGACATCGTCTTTGTGATGCATGATGGGCAAATTGTGATGCACGGGGAACCGCAAGAGCTGTTTGCACGGCCGAGCGTACTGCAAGAATACCGTCTCGGCATTCCGCTGCTTGCTTCCGTTTGGAACGCCCTTTTTCCCGAAGACGCAAAAATCCCTCGCGATATTTGCGAGCTGAAGCAACGATTAGGCGAAAAAGCAGAATGGTACGCGAACGCGCTTTTTTAAGATTCTTAAATGCTTTAAATCAGACTAAATCATAAACGGTTAGCCAGTTTGCTAGGTTCCCAGCCTTCTAGAGTGATAGAGGCATCATTTTATAGTTTTGATGGCTGAATTCTTGAGCCGCAAGCCGCTTTCAAACATTGATGAACTTTGGAAGCGTTGCTATCTGACCTTTTGCTGACATAATCTCGGCTGTCGTCTTGTTAAACCTTCATGGCTAAAGGAGAAGGCTGAATCATAAAGAAAGAGGTGAAACAATGCAAGGAAAATTATTGGTCATCGGATTTGGGCCGGGCAGTGCCGACCACATGACGAAACGGGCACGACAAGCGATTGAAGAAAGTGATATTGTGATTGGCTATAAGACTTACATCGAGCTTGTGGCGGATTTAATAGGAGAAAAGCCGATTATCAGCACAGGTATGACAGAAGAGGTGAGCCGAGCGCAGGAAGCGGTGAAATGGGCGGAAAAGGGCAAGAAAGTAGCGGTTATTTCAAGCGGCGATGCAGGAGTGTATGGCATGGCGGGACTTGTATATGAGGTATTAATTGAGAAGGGATGGACAAAAGAAAGCGGAATAGAAGTCGAAATCATTCCCGGAGTTTCTGCCATCCATTCATGTGCAGCGCTATTAGGGGCCCCTATTATGCACGATGCTTGTACCATTAGCTTAAGCGATCACTTGACGCCGTGGGCGGTGATTGAGAAACGGATTGAAGCAGCGGCGATGGCCGATTTTGTCATTGCTCTTTATAACCCAAAAAGCGGAAGGAGAACGAGGCAAATTGTCGAAGCTCAGCGCATTTTGCTGCGCTACCGTTCTCCACAAACCCCTGTTGGTCTGGTGAAAAGCGCATACCGCCCCCGGCAGAATGTGGTTATGACAGATCTAGAACATATGCTGGAACATGATATAGGTATGCTAACGACTGTCATTATTGGCAATTCATCGACATTTGTGCATGATGGGCTGATGATTACGCCGCGCGGATACCAGCGGAAATATAGCTTGGATAAGCTGGAGCAGCGGCTAAAACCGCACGAACGGCTGCGCAAGGAGGCCGAGCCGTGGGCGCTCGATCAAACAGAAGAAACAGAGAGTGTGCGCAAAACAGCGGAAGAAGCCCTGCAAAAAGTGGCCATTCGTCAATACGAACAAGCGAGAGCAATCGAGGAGATTTTTGAACTGGCAGTAAGTCCGGGAGTCGCGAATAAGGCCTTTACGCCACAGCAAATGCTGCTGATTGCTGAAATGGTCGGGAACCGTGGCAAGATGATGTATACACCGGATCATTATTTAAAGCTGGAAATGTTGACAGACCGTCCTGATGACATGGTTCGAAAATTGAAGGAAGCAGGTCTTGTTGTCATGCCGATTGGCAACGTATTAACCGTTAAAGCATGCGATTTTTGCGATGGTGAGAAAAAAGAGGGGATTCCATACGCTGAACAGCTGCACGAAAAGCTGGGAGGAATGGCGCTGCCAAAAGAGCTAAAGCTGGGAATTAACGGCTGTGGAATGGCGTGCTACGGAGCGGTAAGAGAAGATATAGGCATTGTCTACCGCAAAGGCGCGTTTGATTTATTTTTAGGTGGAAAAACGATTGGGAGGAATGCCCATCCTGGGCAGCTTGTGGCAGAGGGGATACCGCCTGAGCAAATCGTTCCTGTCGTCATACAAATTATTCAAGAATATAAGGAACACGGGCATCCTAATGAAAGATTCCATAAATTTTTCCAAAGAGTAAAAAAAGCAGGAGGTTTTGTTTACCAAGAACCTCGCACCAATCAAAAAATCGAAGTTTCGGCGTGTGGAGAATAGGGGGAAAAAAGAGTGAAGGCGATTTTATTTGTAGGACACGGAAGCCGGGATCCGGAAGGGAACGAACAAGTCATCCAATTTGTGGAGCGTTTGCGTCCCCAAGTGGATGCTCGCTATCATATTGAAACATGTTTTTTAGAGTTTGGCTTGCCGACGATGTTGGAAGGAATGAAACGCTGTGTTGAAGAAGGAGCAGATGAAGTGATCGTCATTCCGATTATTTTGCTTGCGGCTGGCCATTCCAAGCTACATGTTCCAGCTGCAATCGATGAAGCGAAACAGCAATATCCGCATGTCACCTTTATATATGGTAGACCGATTGGCATTCATGAGCAAACATTTACTATTTTAAAAGAAAGATTGCAAGAAATTGGTGAAAATGTGGAAGCTCCTGATCCTAATACCGCTATTTTGCTGCTTGGACGTGGGGGCAGCGATCCTGATGCCAATAGCGATTTATATAAAATCGCACGGCTGTTTTGGGAACGAACGAACTACTCGCTCGTTGAGCCGGCGTTTATGGGGGTCACAGCTCCGCTTTTAGAGGAAGGGGTGGAACGCTGTATAAAACTTGGTGCGAAAAAGATTGTTATTTTGCCGTATTTTCTATTTACCGGCGTTCTTATCAAAAGGCTTGAAGCCAAAGTTTCCGAGTTTAGCAGTCGTTATCCGCAAATACAGTTTGCTTTAGCTGGGTATTTCGGGTTTCACCCAAAGCTGCAAACGATTGTGCTTGATCGCTTAGAGGAAGCCCTTGGACAAACGGTGAAGATGAATTGCGATTTATGCCAATATCGCTTGCATATGGCCGATCACCATCATCACCACCACCATCATCATTAAGGAGAGATGCTATGATTATTGTTTTAGCAGGTACAAGCGATGCGCGGGAATTGGCGCTTGAAATTCAGCAAGCGGGCTATCGTGTGATGGCGACTGTCGTCACAGAGCACGCAGCCGAGCAATTGGAAAGCGCAGGGATTTCAGTTCACCTCGGCCGTTTGACAGCCGCTCAATTGACGGAGCTCGTTTATACAAAAAAAGCTCAAGCCATTGTTGATGCCAGTCATCCATTTGCTGAAGAAGCTTCGAAAAATGCAATAAAAGCGGCTCAGGATGCTAACGTTCCCTATATTCGTTATGAACGAAAATCTGTTCTGTTGGCGTATGAACGCGTCACATTCGTTGATACCTATGAGGAAGCCGCTCATTTAGCAGCAATAAAAAAAGGGGTTATTATGCTGACGACTGGGAGCAAAACGCTGCCTATCTTTGCGGACAAGCTGCTTGGTTTGCCGGATGTGCGTGTGATTGCTCGCATGCTTCCGCGCAAGGATAATATGGAAAAGTGCGAAAAGCTGCAATTTCCTCAAGAAAATATTGTAGCGATGCAAGGACCGTTTACGAAAGAATTAGATCTCGCGCTTTTTAAACATTTTGGCGTCACACTTTTGATTACAAAGGAAAGCGGCAAAGTGGGATTTGTCGATGAAAAAATCTCCGCTGCTGAAGAAATGGGAATTGAAACGATTGTCATTCGCAGACCATCGATTCAGTATGGCACGGTCTATTCCGAATTTTCCGACGTCCTTGCTGCGCTGAAGGAATCCTTACCACGATTATAAATGAAAGGAGTTTTGCCAATGGACTTTCGTACAGAATTTCGTCCTGTGACGATTCAACCGCAGCAAATTGAAGAACGCAGTTTTCAAATCATTGATGAAGAGATGGGAGAGCACCCTTTTACGGAACAGCAATATCCAATTGTTCAACGTGTCATTCATGCATCAGCTGATTTTGAATTGGGAAAAAGCCTGCTGTTTCATCCACATGCGATCAGCGCAGGTATTCAAGCGATTCGTGAAGGGAAAAAAGTAGTCGCTGACGTCCAAATGGTGCAAGTTGGCGTGAATAAAGCAAGAATTGAAAAATATGGCGGAAGTGTGCACGTCTACATTTCTGATCCTGATGTGATAGAAGAAGCGAAGCGATTGAATACGACAAGAGCGATCGTTTCTATGCGGAAAGCGGTCAAAGAAGCCGATGGGGGCATTTTTGCGATTGGAAATGCACCAACGGCATTGCTTGAACTGATTCGCCTCATTAAAGAAGGAGAAGCGCGGCCGGGATTAGTGATTGGCTTGCCTGTCGGATTCGTATCGGCTGCCGAGTCGAAAGAGGAGCTTGCAAAGTTAGATGTTCCGTTTATTACGAATATCGGACGAAAAGGAGGCAGCACAGTCACGGTAGCGGCGCTGAATGCACTTTCGATTTTAGCTGAGCGAGGGTAGAAGATGGGAGAAACGAAATTGCGTGAAGGATATACGACAGGCGCTTGTGCCACTGCGGCGACCAAAGCAGCGCTGACCGCTCTCATTACGGGCATTCCGCAAACGGAGACGACGATCTATTTGCCTGTAGGGAGATGGGTCACTTTTGCAGTGGAACGGTGCGAAATTGTTGGCAATAGGGCAACAGCCGCTGTCATCAAGGATGGCGGAGATGATCCGGATGCTACGCATGGAGCGGAAATTGTTTCGACCGTTTCCTGGATGGAAGATCATCGAATTGAACTAGATGGAGGAGAAGGGGTAGGACGGGTAACGAAGCCGGGGTTGCCCGTCTCTGTCGGAGAGGCAGCTATCAATCCAGTGCCGCGCAAAATGATTATCGAGGCCGCGCGAGATGTCCTTCAGCAATACGGAAGGGTTGGTGGTATACGTATCGTGATTTCTGTTCCAAAAGGAGAAGAAATCGCGAAAAAAACGTTAAATGCCCGGCTTGGCATTATCGGTGGCATTTCTATTTTAGGAACGCGCGGCATCGTTGTCCCTTTTTCAACATCTGCTTATCGAGCAAGTATTGTTCGGGCGATTCAAGTAGCCAAAGCGACGGGTTGTCATCATGTCGTCATAACGACAGGAGGAAGAAGCGAAAAGTATGCGATGAAGCAATATCCTTATCTGCCAGAGGAAGCGTTTATTGAGATGGGGGATTTTGTTGGATTTACGCTTAAGCAATGTAAAAGGCAAGGAATCAAAACGGTATCGATGGTTGGAATGATGGGGAAGTTTTCGAAAATTGCTCAAGGAGTCATGATGGTCCATTCAAAAAGCGCTCCTGTTGATTTTCATTTCTTAGCATCGATTGCTCAAGCGTCGGGGGCTTCTCCTGAACTTGTTCGTTCCATTCAGGAAGCCAATACCGCCTCACAAGTCGGCGATCTGATGTATGAAGCAGCACACATGTCATTTTTTGAAAAACTATGTGAGCATTGCTGCGCTTCTGCTTTAAGAGAAGTTGGCGGCGGTCTTGTGGTGGAAACCTCTCTTTATACGATGAGCGGACAATTTTTAGGAAAGGCGGTGCAAGCGGATGCAACCGATTAAACTGATCGGTATTGGCGCAGACGGAAAACAAAGTCTGCCGTCCTTGTATGCACAATGGATCGAAAATAGTGAACGATTGGTCGGGGGAGAACGCCATTTATCGTTTTTTTCCGATTACCGAGGGGAAAAGCTGGTGATCAAAAACGGTCTCTCTGCTCTTGTCGAACGGCTGCGCACGGAAGAAAAGCGCACCGTGATTTTAGCATCGGGCGATCCGCTTTTTTATGGGATCGGTAGCTACTTATCTCGCAAGCTTCCAATTGAAGTGTATCCATCTGTCAGCTCGCTACAGTGGGCATTTGCGAAGATGGGAGAGAGCTGGCAGGATGCATATGTTGTCAGCGTGCATGGTCGAAGCATGAAAGGACTGGCGCAACGAATTGACGGGCGCGATAAAGTAGCGATTTTAACGGATGCAGAGCATTCACCGAACGAGATTGCTAGTTACCTGCTTTCGTATGGAATGACAGAATATCGCGCATTTGTAGGGGAAAATCTCGGCAGCGATGAGGAGCGGTGCCGCTTTTTTGAATTGGAAGAGATGGCACAAACCGAATTTCATCCTTTAAATATTGTTATTTTGCAAAAAAAAGAAGCCGGACCTATTTGGCCTTTTGGAATCGATGATGAAGCCTTTTTGCAGCGCAAACCAGAAAAAGGGCTAATTACAAAAAAAGAGATTCGGATTTTAAGCGTTAGTGCCCTTCAGCTGCGGGAAACGAGCGTTGTTTGGGATATCGGAACCTGCACGGGCTCTGTAGCGATTGAAGCGGCGAAAATCGCACGCGAGGGAGCGATATTTGCGATTGAAAAAAATGAATATGATATCGATATTTGCCAGCAGAATATGCGGAAATTCCGCACGGATTTCACCCTTGTTCACGGCCGTGCGCCGGATCATCTCAATGAATTTCCCGATCCCGATGCGATTTTTATCGGCGGTACATCTGGGGAAATGGACCGGCTGCTTGATGTTTGCTGCGAGAGGCTTAAGCCAAACGGACGTATCGTGATCAACGCGGTGACGATCGAAACATTGCACGAAGCGGCGGAAGGGCTAAAACAGCGGGGATTTCAGGCTGATATCACATTGGCGCAATTATCAAGAAGCAAACCGATTTTGCAGCTGACCCGCTTTGATGCTCTAAACCCTATTTATATTATTTCTGCTTATAGGAAGGAAGAAGAACAATGATCGGAATGCTGTACGGTGTCGGGGTGGGCCCGGGAGATCCAGAGCTATTGACAGTCAAGGCGTTTCGCTGTTTAAAAGAAGCGGATGTGATCGCCTATCCGAAAAAGCAGCGCGGCAGTAAAAGCTATGCTCAGCAAATTATTGAAGCTTATTTTTCCCCAAGCGAAAAAGAAATGCTTGGTCTCGTGTTTCCCATGACAAAGGATTCCTCCGTTTTACGGGAAAAATGGAAGGAAACGGTTCAGATTGTGTGGGAGTATCTTGCTGCTGGAAAAAATGTTGCGTTTGTCACTGAAGGCGATCCATTTTTATATAGCACATTTATTCATTTTATGAGAACGATGCAAACGAACTATCCGGATGTGCGTATCGAAGTGATCCCGGGCATCTCATCTGTCAATGCGGCTGCCGCCCGTTTGCAGTTGCCTTTGGCTGATGGCGATGAGCATGTCGCCATTATTCCAGCACGCGATGATTATGAGGAGATGAAAAAAGCGATTGAAACCCACGATTGTGTCGTATTTATTAAAGTCGCCAAAGTCATTCCTATGATGCTGCGGCTGTTGCGGGAGCTTGATTTAGTACAAAAAGCCGCGGTGGTGACAAAGGTGACATCAAACGAAGAAGTGATTTGGGATATTGAGCAGCTCGAAGGAGTAGAGCTCGAATACTTAACGTTAATGGTGGTGAAAAAATGAAGCTGTATATTGTCGGTGCCGGACCCGGCGATCCAGAGCTGATTACCGTGAAAGGGCAAAAGCTGCTCCAAGAAGCGGATGCGATTTTTTATACAGATTCGCTTGTGAATGATGCCTTACTTAAGCAAGCTAAACCGGAAGCGGAAATCTTCCACACAGCAGGCATGTACTTAGAACAGATCGTTCAGCTGATGGTGGAGCGCGTCAAAAGCGGCAAAAAAGTGGTGCGCCTCCATACCGGCGATCCGTCGATCTATGGAGCAACGCTTGAACAAATGGTTCAATTAAAAAAAGAAGCGATTGGCGTTGAAATCGTTCCTGGTGTCAGCTCTGTATTTGCAGCAGCGGCTGCTGCTCATGCTGAACTTACCGTTCCCGATTTAACCCAGACCGTGATTTTAACGCGCGCAGAAGGACGCACCCCTGTTCCTGAGAAGGAAAAGCTGGAGGAATTAGCGAAACATCATTGTACGCTAGCGTTATTTTTAAGCGCCACGTTGACGAAAAAGGTAACGAAAGCGCTGCTTGAGGCGGGATGGAGCGAGGAAACGCCAATCGTTGTAGTGTACAAAGCGACATGGCCAGATCAAAAAATTGTCCGTTCAACGGTCGGAACATTAGATGAAGATATGCGTGCCAACGGCATTCGCAAGCACGCGCTGATCTTGGCAGGATGGGCGCTTGATTCGGCAATAGCTGAGCGTTCGTACCGCTCAAAGCTCTATGATCGAACGTTTACGCATGGATATAGGCAGGGGGAGAAATAGCATGTACGCTGTTGTTGCGATTACGAAGCATGGGGTGACTATCGCGCGCCAAATCGGCGAGCAGCTGCCAGGCGCCCGTGTATATTACGCGAGCAAATTTGCCAGAGGCGATGAAGAGGAGAAAGGCATTCATTTATTTGAAGGAAATGTGCGTCTCTTGCTTCCCTCACTGTTTGTTACATACCGTGGGTTGATTCTCATTATTTCGCTTGGCGCGGTTGTGCGGATGATTGCTCCGCTATTAAAGGATAAAAAAACAGATCCGGCCGTTGTTGTCATTGATGATAAAGGGGAGCATGTCATAAGCGTATTATCTGGCCATCTTGGCGGGGCGAACGAATTAACTCGTGAGGTAGCTCAACTTTTGCATGCCCATCCCGTTATCACAACCGCTTCCGATGTTCAAAAAACGATCGCTGTAGATTTATTCGGCCGCTCATTCGGCTGGGTATGGGAGTCGGAAGACAAGCTGACCCCTGTGAGCGCTGCGGTGGTGAATGAGCAGCATGTCGCCATTATCCAAGAATCAGGCGAACGGAATTGGTGGCGATATGATACGCCTTTACCGTCTAATATTCGCATCTATGCTTCGATTGCAGATGCACTTGCTGCTAAGCCGGATGCGGCCCTTGTTGTTACGCATCGGCTGCTTTCCAAAAATGAAGAAGCGATTTTACAAAATGGCGTGCTATATCGTCCAAAGGTTCTTGTTCTTGGCGTTGGCTGCAATCGTGGCACATCTGCCGAGGAGATTGAAGCGGTCATTATGGAAACGCTCAAGGAGCTGCAATTTTCCTGGAAGAGCGTGAAAGCGATTTGTACAATTGATTTGAAAAAGGACGAACAAGGGCTCCTTAAGGTTGTGCAAAAATACGGTTGGGAGTTTATTTGTTATTCTCCCGCACAGCTTAATCAAGTGGAGATCGAACAACCTTCGGAAACGGTCTTTCGTTATACGGGAGCGTATGGTGTCAGCGAGCCGGCAGCAAAATTGTACAGCGGCGCTGATACGCTTGCGCTTGTGAAGAAAAAATCAGGCAATGTAACGATTTCCGTTGCTTTGCTTCAGGAGGAGAAAAGGCAATGCGCAGAATGGTGATCGCCGGAACGGGAAGCGGTGTCGGCAAAACAACCATTACTATTGGCGTGATGGCGGCGCTAAAAAAGAAAGGATATACGGTTCAGGGATTTAAGTGCGGTCCTGATTATATTGATCCGACCTATCATGCCGCTGTTACCGGCCGTCCATCCCGCAATTTAGACAGCTGGATGGGCGGAGAGGACATTGTGAAAGCGGTCTGCCAAAAAGGGGGGGAAGGAGCAGACATTGCCGTGATTGAAGGTGTCATGGGCTTCTTTGATGGCAAGCAAGCGACTTCGATAGAAGGGTCGACGGCCGAAATCAGCTTATTGACAAAAAGCCCGGTGTTGTTAGTGGTGGATTGTTCAGGGATGGCACGCAGTGCCGCTGCTGTTGTCCGCGGCTTTCAGCTGTTGGATGAGCGCGTGCATATTGCTGGAGTCATTGCGAATCGCGTGGGCAGCGAAGGGCATTTTCGATTAGTCAAGGCCGCGATTGAACAAGAATGCGGCATTCCGGTCATTGGATATTTGCAAAAACAAGACGATTTACATATTCCTGAACGGCATTTGGGACTCGTGCCATCCATTGAACGCGGCGAGCTTGACCATTTTTTTGCAAAGCTTGGCGAGCGAATCGCCCAAACGATTGATCTTGATCGGCTGTTGCAATTAGCTCAAGCTCCCGAATTAGAAGTGAAGCCTTCTTTTTTATCCAGTGATGCTGTCTCTTCTGTTCGGATCGCGGTTGCGAAGGATGCTGCCTTTCATTTCTATTATCCAGAAAACCTTGAGATGCTGGAAGCATATGGCGCGAAGCTTATGTTTTTTTCACCGCTGGCTGGAGAAACGGTTCCAGATGATTCAGACGGTTTGTATATCGGCGGGGGATTTCCGGAAGAATTTGCCGAACAGCTATCCAAGCAAGAGCATGTGAAGCAATCAATAAAGCAGGCCATTGAACGCGGAATTCCTACCCTTGCAGAGTGCGGAGGATTTATGTTTTTGACAGAAGGAATTGAAACGACAGATCGCACGTTTTACGAGATGGTCGGTGTCATTCCGGGGAGAGTGCGCATGCAAGAGAAGTTAGCCGCTCTTGGTTATCGTGAAGTAACAGGAGATCATTTTCTGCTTCCGAAAGGGACGGCGGCCAGAGGTCATGAATTTCATTATTCTACTTTTACGCGTTTGGCAGAAAGCGATTTTGCCTATGAAGCAAAAGGATTGCGCGGAGTGAAAAAGGATGGCTATATGCGTGGAAATCTTGTCGCTGGCTATATTCATCTGTATTTTCCATCATGTCCTGATATGGTAAAGCGTTGGCTTCAACAATGCGAAAGGATGAAGCATCATGCCTAAAGCGCTGCCGATTATGTTTCAAGGAACGCATTCCGATGCAGGCAAAAGCATCATTACCACTGCTTTTTGCCGGATTTTTGCCCAGGAGGGATGGAAAACAGCTCCATTTAAATCGCAAAATATGTCGCTCAATTCATATGTCACGTTTGACGGGAAAGAAATTGGCCGCGCACAAGGAGTACAGGCAGAAGCAGCGGGAATTGTGGCAACTACAGATATGAATCCCATCTTAATTAAGCCGAGCCGGGAAAATGAGTCGCAGATCGTGGTCCACGGAAAACCGTATGGAAACATGAAAGCAAGTGCATATCGAAACGAATTTTTTGCGATGGGGCTGCAAGTTGTCGAGCGCTCATTGCGGAAGCTGATGGCTGAATATGATCGAATCGTCATCGAAGGAGCCGGAAGTCCGGCTGAAATTAATTTAAACGATCGTGAGCTTGTCAATATGCGTATTGCTCGCATGGCGAACGCTCCTGTCATTTTGATTGGCGATATTGAGCGGGGCGGCGTGTTTGCAAGTTTAGTAGGAACGTTGCAACTTTTAGAAGAAGCCGACCGCAAACGAGTGATCGGCGTGATCATTAATAAATTTCGCGGTGATGTGGCGCTTTTGCAGCCCGGATTGGATTGGTTTGAAGGCTATACAAATGTGCCGGTGCTCGGCGTCGTTCCGTACATGCCGGATTTACCTATTGATGCAGAAGATTCTGTTAAGCTGGCGGAGTTTTCTAGATACAAAAATGCTCAAAAAGAGATTGATATTGTCGTTGTTCAATATCCCCGCATCTCGAATTTTACCGATATCGATCCATTTTTCAGCGAGCCGGATTGTCATGTTCGTTTTGCTACAAAAGCAAGAGAAATTGGTCAGCCGGATCTATTGATTTTGCCGGGAAGCAAAAATACGATGGAAGATTTGCTGTATATAAAAGAAAGTGGAATCGCAGACGAAATCAATCGTCTTTATGAACAAGGAAATACCGCCATCATCGGAATTTGCGGCGGCTATCAAATGCTTGGCCGGCATATTCGCGATCCATTCGGCGTGGAGACAACCGTGAAGCAGCTGAAAGGACTATGCTTTCTTCCGATCGATACGACCTTGGAGAAAGAAAAAACAACCGTGCTTTCAGAGGGTGTGTTGACGCTTGGCAATGAGCGCTTCCAAGTACGCGGATATGAAATTCATATGGGACATTCAACCCCTTGTGACGGCTATCTTTCGCTGATTGCTATGGGAGCCCATACAGACGGATGCAAGACAGAGGATGAACGGGTATGGGGGACCTATTTTCATGATATTTTTCATAACGATTCCTTTCGCGCCCATTTATTAAATCACATCCGGCACAGCAAAGGGCTTCCGCCTTTATATGACCGTCCTTCGTATCGAGCGATGCGCGAGCAGGCCTTTGATCGGTTAGCGGATTGTGTCAAGCGCCATGTCCGAATCGAGACAATTGAACAAAAAATGAAGGAGTTTCAAAGGAGGTAACCCCATTGTTTGATATTCCAGCATTAGATGAACAAGCGGGACAAAAGGTAGAAGCCCATGTCAACCAGCTTACCAAACCGCCTGGCAGCCTTGGACGTTTAGAGCAGCTTGTCATTGAGCTTGCCAAAATGACAGGGTCTCATGTTCCGCAGGTGACCCCGCCTGGTGTGCTTCTGTTTGCTGCCGACCACGGAGTGGCCAAAACAGGTGTTTCTGCGTTTCCGCAAGAAGTAACGGCGCAAATGGTGCTGAATTTCGTGCGCGGCGGGGCGGCGATCAATGCATTTAGCCAACAAATTGGCGCATTATTTGCTGTCGTGGATGTGGGGGTAGCATCCGATATTCCGGAAGAAGGGGTTATTCGTCAAAAGGTTAAATATGGAACGAATCATTTTTGCGAAAAAGAAGCGATGACGCAGGAAGAGGCAAAGCAAGCATTATTGGTCGGTTATCAGCAAGCTAATGAGATGATTGAACAAGGGATTCGCTGTTTGATCGTCGGGGAAATGGGAATTGCCAATACAACCGTTGCCAGTGCGATTTTAGCGGCATTAAGCGGCCAAAAAGTCGAACAGCTCGTTGGAAAAGGAACGGGTATTTCCGATGATAGGATCGCCCATAAAACGAAAGTCATCGAACAGGCATTGCGGCTTCATCGTCCGGATCCTTCTCAGCCGCTTGAGCTGCTAGCTAAGATTGGCGGCCTCGAAATAGCGGCAATGGCTGGCGCGATGCTGCGCGCGGCGGAAAAGCGTATTCCGATTTTACTTGATGGTTTTATTTGTACAACTGCTGCTCTTCTAGCTAAATTGTTTCATCCCTATGCAGCCGACTATATGATTGCGGGGCATCGCTCGCAAGAACCGGGCCATCATGTGGCATTAACGTTGTTAGGAAAAGAGCCGCTCCTTGATTTAAGCATGCGGCTTGGCGAAGGGAGCGGGGCGGCAGTGGCCTTTCCGTTGCTGCAATTTGCTGTGAATATGTTGAATATGACGACATTTGCAGAAGCGAGTGTATCGCAAGGTGGTGAGCAAACATGAGCAAAGGAAAAGTATATTTAGTAGGAGCGGGACCAGGCGATCCGAAGCTGATGACCGTTTATGGATTGGAATGTATTCAAAAAGCCGATGTCATTATTTATGATCGTCTCGTTAATCAAGATTTGCTCCAATATGCGAAAAACGAGGCGCAATTGATATATGCCGGAAAAGAGCCGGGAAAGCATGACAACATTCAAGAGCAAATTCACCAATGGCTTGTGGAGAAAGCGCTGCAAGGCAAAATGGTAGTCCGCCTAAAAGGAGGCGATCCATTTGTATTTGGACGAGGCGGGGAAGAAGCGGAGGTGCTAGTAAAGCACGGCATCCCGTTTGAAGTAATTCCCGGAATTACCGCAGGCATTGCCGCTGCTGCTTATGCAGGCATTCCGGTCACGTATCGTCATCTGGCGACTTCATTTACCATTGTGACTGGACATGTCCGCAGCAAGCATGGAGCCGATTCCTTAAATTGGAGAGCGTTAGCGGATGGGAGCGACACGATCGCGTTTTACATGGGGATCGGAAATTTGCCTTATATTTGCCAGCAGCTGATCCAACATGGAAAGGATCCTGAAACGAAAGTCGCTATTATTGAATGGGGCACGACGATGCGGCAGCGCACGGTTGTTGGCACGCTACAAAATATTGCTGAAAAAGCGGAAGGAGCGGGCATTTCTCATCCAGCGATCATTCTTGTCGGAGAAGTGGTAAAGTTGCGGGAAACCATTCAATGGTTTCCTGAATTAGAAGGTGAGATCGTTGACACAAAATAAAGGAAGACTGATTGTGTATACGGGTGATGGAAAAGGAAAAACGACGGCCGCTCTTGGACTGGCGCTGCGAGCGGCGGGAAGAGGGAAAAAAGTAGCCATCATCCAATTTATTAAATCGCCTGAGCGGACATATGGAGAGCATATAATGCTGAAAAAATTAGGGATTGAGATACATGCGATGGGAGCTGGATTTACATGGACGAAAACACCGCAAGAGCATCGTCGAGCATTAGCTGAAGCATGGCGGTTTGCCAAGGAAAAAATCATGTCGGGAAGCTATGATCTGATGATTTTAGATGAACTCAATAATGCGCTGGCGATTCAGCGTTTTCCTATTGATGATATTCTTTCCTTGGACGAGGTAGTCGAGCTGATGAAAATGCGCCCCTCCCATCTTCATCTGGTGGTTACGGGGCGCTCAGCCGCAAAGGAATTAATAGCTCTAGCCGATATTGTAACGAACATGCAAGCGGTGAAGCATGATTATCATGAAGGGATTTCCGCTGTTAAGGGAATCGAGTTTTAACCTAATCCGCCGCGCGTCTCTCACCCTAAGAGTGGAAGTGGGAGAGGGGGGAGCGAAAAAATAAAGTTTGCTATCATGCTAGTCTAAAGCATGTGGTCCTTCTCAATCATTGAAGATCAATGTATAATCGGTTTACAGCCACTTTTTCACTTAGAGGAGATGGAAGCAGCGAACATGAACATGTTTAAATGGCACGAAGAAGCGAAAAAGCAGTGGGACGAACGGGCCGAATTTTGGAATAAAAGCAGTGAGGACATGTGGGAACGCGGCAGCAGGAAAACGATTTTGCCGTTTCTTGCCTCCTATATCCCCATTGGGAGCGAAATGATTGATTTAGGATGCGGAGACGGATATGGAAGCTGGAAGCTGGCGCAGTCAGGCTACCGAGTGGTAGGCATCGACTTATCGTATGAAATGGTGGAAAAAGCGAGAATAAGAGGAGAAAATGAGCAGCTTCGGTTTATTCAAGGGGATTTGACTCATTTGCCCTTTGATGATGAAGCGTTTTCCGGGGCGATGGCGATTAATTCGCTTGAATGGACGGAAGAACCGTTAAAAGCGTTAAATGAAATGAAACGGGTCATTAAGCGCGGCCACTATTTATGTGTCGGGCTGCTTGGTCCGACAGCAGGCCCTCGAGCCAACAGCTATCAGCGTCTATACGGCAAGTCGGTCATTTGCAATACGATGATGCCATGGGAGTTTGAAAAACTGGCGCAAGAGAATGGCTGGGAACTTGTGGACGGGAAAGGCGTGTATAAAAAAGAAGTGGATGAAGAGGCTGTTTCCGGTCTGCCGACAGAGTTAAAACAGGCGCTGACATTTATGTGGCTATTTATGTTGCGCAAACGCTAAAGCGGCGTGAGCCGTTCTTCTGGCACCACGAGTATCTACTATTTATTATAAAAAGCCTAAAAGGGTTTGCCTATTAACAAAGGCAAGCCCTTTTAGGCTGCGTCATTGGCCTTATTCATCCGCTCATGAACGTTTCTTGTTCGATTTGCGTCTTTACTCGGCTATGCTCCTTGTTTGCTAAGCCTCTTGAAATTAAAATGGTTGTAGACAACGTCAACATCAACTTTGTCTACAACCTGCTTTTTATTTAACTGGCAATATATTTATCTTCCCACTTATTTCGCCATTTGTTGCGCCGTTCCATCCGCGATCCTTTATATAGGTGCTTATACTTTTTCCAATGACTTTTCCATTGTTTTCTTCGTTCGGCTCTCATCCCTATGTCATCCCTTTCTTTTTTCTGTGCTGAATCGCTTTCTTCTTTATTTCTCTTTTTTTTGTGTCGAACCCTTTAGCTGTTTTTGTCGAGATATAAGAAGTTTTGCTGTGTAGAAGGAATCAGTATAGTACTGTCGACAAGCAACCATTTAAACATTATAACAAATTTTTAGTTTAAAGTCTTACATGCAGCCAGCAGACGTCATCGCTGGCCTAATTTCATGCCTAAAAAGGCGAGAAGCATCCCGAATAGATAACTTGCGCCTAAGTATAGAAGGAACATTTTCCGTTTCCGATTCGCATGCAGCTGAATCGCTTCCAATTTAAATGTAGAGAAGGTCGTGAAAGCTCCCATAAACCCAGTGCCTAATAGCAGCTGCCAGCCTTGATTCAGCTCTTTGCCTAAGATGTATCCCAATAGAAAAGCTCCCGCTAAATTGATTACAAAGGTGCCCGTTGGAAAAGGGGTGCTTCCACTCCGTTTCAACCAATTGTTTATACTGAATCGGGCAATGGCGCCAAAAAATCCACCGATCGCTACTAATAAAGCCGAATGATTGAGCATTACTTTTTTTCTCCTTCGAAACGATGCTTTTGTGTTGATTTAACAAAAAGGAAATTACCTGTCTGAGCTCCCAGCCAAGACATTGCAAGCCCTCCGGCTAAACTGCTGAAAATATAGCTAAGGGCGATGGCCCATTCGGATTGTTGAAGGAGTCTTACCGATTCCACACTAAATGTGGAGAATGTTGTAAACGAACCGATAAATCCGGTATTAATGGCTGTTATAAGCTCGGAAGGGAGTCTATGCAAACGCGCTAAATACATGGTGATCCAACTGATTGCAAAGCAGCCGATCAGATTGATGGACAATGTGGCAAACGGAAATGGGTGATGCCACCATATATCCACGAACAGCCCCAAATAATAGCGAGACAACGCTCCGATCATGCCAGCGATGCCAACAACAATATAAATCATTTTTTCCACCCCTTCAATAGTTTGGACAAAAAAAGACTCCACCAGTATTTGCATACCGGTAGGAGTCATCAGCTCAAAGGCAATTACGGCGAACTCCATCGCCTCTTCAATTACCTTGGATTATATCAAGGAAGCGCGGCTTCTGTCAATGATCGAAAGGCCTACATAAGGATCTGGCGTTCATTTTGTACGATAAGCTGGATTATGCAGGGGGAATAGACGGAGAGATAAAAAATGGTAAGCAGAATATGCCCCCACCTCCATTCCGTAAGAGGTGGGGAAACTTCCCGGTGGATGATGGTACATTAAAATGAATGATAGGAAAATAAGTGAAAAATATTAATTTGATAAGCCTTTCAATTTAGCCGAATCTAAAGAAAAAGAATCGACTTACTCCCAAATATATGACGTTCTTTGTGAAATTCTATGTAAATATGATATCTAAAAAATAAGCGGGATTGCTCCCGCTTTTTCTGTGACCACATTGACCACGCATTTGACCACGTAATTAGGTGAAAATGAGTTAAATACAATAAAAACAATAAGGGAAGATAGGTGGAAAAAACCTATTAAATCAAGTTTTTTCTTCAATTAGATAAACACGAAGAAAAAAGAATAACATCACTCCCAAATATAAGGCGTTTCTTGATAGACGTAGTAATTGAGCCAGTTGACAAATAACAAATTGGCATGAGCACGCCATGTATTCAACGGCGGTTTGGTCGGATCGTCATTTGGAAAATAAGATTCCGGAATTTGAATAGGCAGGCCTTTAGAGAGATCCCGCTCGTACTCTTCTTGGAGTGTAGTGGCATCGTATTCTGGATGCCCTGTTAGAAAAATGTGTTTGCCATCGTTTGAGGCGACGAGACATACTCCTGCTTTATCGGAGGACGCTAGAATCGTCAACTCTGGAACGGCTTCGATATCTTTGTGCGAAATATCAGTATGGCGCGAATGCGGAACGCGAAATACATCGTCAAACCCGCGTAATAGTTTGATATTTTTTGCTTTGATCGAGTGTTCAAAGACGCCAAAGCATTTTTGCGGCAGCTGATATTTTGGAACGCCATAATGGAAATAAAGCCCCGCTTGCGCTCCCCAGCAAATATGCAAGGTCGAGGTCACATTGGTTGTTGTCCATTCCATAATGTCTCGAAGCTCGCGCCAATAGTCCACCTTTTCAAATGGCAAATGCTCGATAGGAGCTCCGGTAATAATCATTCCATCAAATTTGCGATGTCGAATCGAAGGAAAGGTCGTATAAAATTGTTCGAGATGATGCTTGCTTGTCGTTTTTGCTTCATGTGTTTCCGGATGCAAAAAGGTAATATTCACTTGCAGCGGCGAGTTGCCGAGCAGGCGCAATAGCTGTGTTTCTGTTTTTTCTTTTTGTGGCATTAAATTTAAAATCGCTATATTCAACGGGCGGATATCTTGGGAATAAGCCCGTTCTTCATCCATCACGAAAATGTTTTCTTGCTCTAATATTTCTTTAGCAGGTAGATTTTTGGGAATATTAATAGGCAATCGTCTCATCCTCCATTCCTTATTTTTCTAAATAATTTAATTATAAGAACATTACGAATTTTGTTCAATCAATTTTTTCACATTTCTCTAAATGATAAAATAAATACTAATAGAACAAGCTGTTGAATAGATGGAGGAAAAGCGATGACAACGAAAACGAAATGGAAGACAGATCTTGAAATTGCCAAAGAAATCAAATTAAAGCGCATTCAGGAGATTGCGCAGGAACTTGGTCTTTTAGAGGAGGAGTTTGAGCCACATGGTCACTATAAGGCGAAAATCTCGCTTGATGTGATGAAACGGTTAGCCAGCAAGCCAGATGGGAAAGTGATTTTAGTGACAGCGATTAACCCGACTCCTGCCGGAGAAGGGAAATCAACCGTTACAGTAGGGTTGGGGCAGGCGTTGAACAAGCTTGGCAAAAAAGCCATTGTGGCAATGCGCGAACCATCGCTTGGGCCGACGATGGGCGTAAAGGGCGGCGCAACTGGAGGAGGTTATTCACAGGTGCTGCCGATGGATGAAATTAATCTTCATTTTACAGGAGATTTGCATGCGATTACGACCGCGACAAACGCCTTGGCAGCGTTTATCGACAATCATATTCATCAAGGAAATGAACTGCGCATTGACGTGCGTCGCATTGTTTGGAAGCGAGCGGTCGATTTAAATGACCGCGCCCTCCGCCGCGTGATCGTCGGTCTCGGCGGTCCAACTCAAGGCGTGCCGCGTGAGGATGGCTTTGATATTACCGTTGCTTCAGAAATTATGGCTGTCTTTTGTTTAGCCAAAGATTTAACCGATTTAAAAGAGCGTTTGTCGCGAATGGTGGTGGCGTATAATGTTGATAAGCAACCGGTGACCGTCGGTGATTTGGGTGTTGAGGGAGCGTTAACGCTGCTTTTAAAGGATGCATTTAAACCGAATTTAGTTCAAACGGCTGAGCATACACCAGCACTGGTGCACGGTGGTCCGTTCGCTAACATTGCCCATGGCTGCAATAGCATCATTGCGACGAAAATGGCGCAGAAGCTCGGTGAGTATGTGGTAACAGAGGCAGGATTCGGTGCGGATTTAGGCGCGGAAAAGTTTTTGCATATTAAAGCTCGCTTCGCAGGAATCGAACCGGCTGCTGTTGTTATTGTTGCGACCGTTCGTGCGTTGAAAATGCATGGAGGCGTTTCCAAGCAAGAACTGTCAGTCGAAAATGTGGATGCGTTGCGAAGAGGGTTAAGCAATTTACAAAAGCATATCGAAACCATTCAAGCCTTCGGTTTGCCGTTTGTCGTTGCTCTTAATCGCTTTATCACTGATGCGGATCAAGAAATCGAAACGCTGCTGTCATTTTGCCGCGACCATCACTATCCAGTTGCTTTAACAGAAGTATGGGAAAAAGGCGGCGAAGGAGGAATGGAGCTAGCGGAAAAAGTGCTGGATATGATCGAACATGGCACAAACCAATTTGCTCCTTTATATGATCTCCATGATCCTCTGCCTGACAAAATTCGCAAAATTGCCCATGCTGTTTACGGAGCCCAAGCGGTCGAGTTTTCTACAAAGGCGCAAAAGCAAATGGCTCAATTTGCGGAATACGGATGGGATCGCTTACCTGTGTGCATGGCGAAAACGCAGTATTCGCTGTCTGACGATCCACAAAAATTAGGGCGTCCGACAGGCTTTGCCATTACGGTGAGGGAGTTAAAGCCATCGATAGGCGCCGGTTTCATTGTCGCTTTGACGGGAGACGTTATGACGATGCCGGGACTGCCGAAAGAGCCGGCCGCATTAAAGATGGATATTGATGAGCGCGGACAAGCGATTGGGCTGTTTTAACTAAGTGGCTGATCCGGCGAAGCTGGCCGTCTGCCGAACAGAAGTATTTTTTTGTTGATGACGAGAATGCTGTTGTTCTCATCCCCTTCGCTTTCGAGTGAAAGAGGCCCATGTTCAACTTTGCTGCTGAAAAATAAAGATGGAGTTCATAAAGAGGGAGACACACGAATGTTTGATCCAACCGTGTTTGATAATTTGAAAACAGTGATCGAAGGAGCTGTTTATGATTTAGATTTAGAAGGCGTCATCGCGGTGATAGAGCGCCATGATTTCATCGATTTAGCGCACCTTTCACGAATGTACGAGATTGCTTTTCAGCTACGGGGACAGCTAGGAGTGGATGTATCGTGCAAGGTGGAGCTGACAATGGATTTGGAGCAAATGGCTGGAGAACTGCTGCAAACATTAGCGGCTCCAGGGTGCAAATTAACGATTATGTTTACGATGCCACTAATCCGGGAGGAAACGGTCTGCCCTTTAGTGGAAGAAGTGCTCCAAAAGATTTGGGGAAGCAATCGGAGCATTTCGCAAACTTTGCGACGCGATTATAAAAGCGGGCAAGGCAGCCATGAAATAAAAGTGCAATTTGGCCGGCTTATTGATGAAACCCATATCGATGATTTGCAGGAAATGCTGCCATATATGCTAAAATCTCTTCACGAACTGAAATTATTGGCCAAATGATAAAGTGCCAGAGTGGAAAAGTTCCTCTCCGTTCTTTTATTATAAAAGAGAGAGGGGTGATGCTAATTGAGCATTTACGATTTTACAGTGAAAACGATTCATGGCGAGGAGAAAACGTTAGCGGAGTACAAGGGAAATATCTTATTGATTGTCAATACGGCGAGCAAATGCGGATTTACTCCGCAATATAAGGAACTACAAGAATTGTACGACCAATATCGCGATAAGGGATTGGTGGTTCTCGGGTTTCCATGTAATCAATTTGGAAGCCAAGAGCCAGGAACGGAGGAAGAAATTGCTCAATTTTGTGAGCTGAATTACGGGGTGACGTTCCCGATGTTTGCAAAGGTTGATGTGAACGGAGAACATGCTCATCCGCTGTTTGATTATTTAACAGAGAAAGCGCCAGGGGTATTTGGAACAAAAGCGATTAAGTGGAATTTTACCAAATTTCTTGTTGATCGCGATGGAACGGTTATTGAACGATTTGCGCCCAAGACAAGACCTGCGGAATTAAAACAGGAAATTGAGAAATTATTATAAAAAGGAATAAGCTGCCTTTCCTTAGGGGAAGGGCGGTTTTTTGTCGGTGATGGGATGAAAAACAAAGAACAAATGATTCGTGAAACCGAAAAGTACGTAAAAACTGTATTGGAGCATGACTCAAGCGGTCACGATTGGTGGCATATGGAACGGGTTCGCCGCCTTGGCTGTTGGCTGGCAAAAAGAGAAGGAGCTGACGTGTTTATCGTGGAAATGGCCGCGCTGCTTCATGATCTTGCGGATGAAAAGATAGCGGGAAGTGAAGAGGCGGGAATGAAAAAGGTTAGACAATGGCTGGAACACTGCTCACTCTCGAAAAAAGAAGAAAACAGTGTCATCGAGGCGATTTCAACCGTTTCCTATAAAGGAGGAAATGGAGAAGCGCCGCGAACATTGGAAGCGATGGTTGTCCAAGATGCCGACCGGCTCGATGCGATTGGGGCGATTGGAATTGCCAGAACGTTTATGTATGCCGGCCATCGCGGGCAGCCTATGTATGATCCGGCACTGCCGGTTCGAAATGTGATGACGAAAGAAGAATATCGGCATGGCCCTAGCAGCACGATTCATCATTTTTATGAAAAACTATTGAAATTGAAAAGCTTATTGCATACCAAAAGCGCCAAAAAACTTGCGATCCGCCGCCATGAATTTATGGAGCAATTTTTACAGCAATTTTATAAAGAGTGGGATTTTCATGATGAAGGAGGAAGCGATTTTGCGGATTCGATCGATTGAACCAACCCCAAGTCCAAATACGATGAAAGTATTGCTGGATGAGGAGCTTCCATTTGGGAAGAGCCATAATTATAAAGCGGATAATATTCATACGGCTCCGCCACTTTTGCAGCAAATTATGCAAATTGAAGGAGTAAAAGGGATTTATCATGTGGCTGATTTCTTAGCCATTGAACGAAACGCTAAGTATCATTGGAAAGAAATTTTGCAAAAGGTGCGGGAAGTGTTCGGAGAAGACGCGGAAGATGCCCAAGCCGGGACGCGTATGCATAATGAGCATTTCGGTGAAGTAAAGGTATACGTCCAAATGCTGTACGGTCTGCCTATGCAGGTCAAGCTGACAGATGGAGAGCAGGAGCGGCGGTTTGGCTTGCCAGAACGGTTTATGGACGCTGTAAAAGAAGCGCAAAAATATGCCGAGAATGTAGTTCTTGAAAGAAAATGGTCGGAAAAAGGAGTTCGTTACGGTACGTTTGACGAAATTGGAGCTGAAGTGATCGAAGAGCTCTCCGCTGCTTATCCGCCTGAGCGTCTGGAGCGAATGGTGGAAATGTTTCGCAGCGGAGACCAAGCGAAGACACAACGGCGTACCAGCCTAAAAGTAACAGAAGAAATGCTCGATCATCCAGATTGGACCAAGCGCTATGCCGCTTTAGAGCAAATGGCGGAACCGAGCGAAGCGGACTTGCCTGTTTTGGCAAAAGCGCTGAAGGATGAAAAAGTATCGATTCGCCGTTTAGCTGTTGCTTATTTAGGGATGATTGGCGGTAAAAAGGTGCTGCCATATTTATATGAGGCGTTAAAGGATAAAGCGGTGTCTGTTCGCCGTACGGCTGGCGACTGTTTGTCCGATATCGGCGATCCTGAGGCGATTCCGGTGATGATTGAAGCGCTAAAGGATGAAAGCAAGCTTGTCCGCTGGCGCGCCGCGATGTTTCTATACGAAACCGGCGATGAATCCGCTTTGCCAGCATTAAAAGCAGCAGAAGACGATCCGGAATTTGAAGTGAGCATGCAAATAAAAATGGCCATCGAGCGCATTGAAGGTGGCGAAGAAGCAAAAGGGTCAGTGTGGAAACAGATGACAGAAACGAGAAAACAAGAAAAGTAAAATTTTGTATTTTATGTTAATAAGTGACAATCAATCTCAAGAATGAATCAAAGCGTGATGGATGGCCCGTCACGCTTTGATTGTATAGTTTTATAAAAAAGTTACGTTTCAACGTCTGTCGTTGCGGTTGGAGCGAATTGCACAATTTCGAGCACAATCGGCGTTCCAGCCGGAATAGTATCTGTGCCCGCCGGCACGTCAATCGCAAGCGATCCCACCCCAGTACCACCTGGCGTATAGGTAGAGATTCCATCCATTTGTAAAACTCCATTCACATAAACCGTGTAATAGCTGTTGTCGGTCGCTAAAGCTGGTAGCGTTGTCACCGCGTTTCCGCTGTCATCCAAAAAGTCTGCCGCATCAATCGTAAGCGTAGCTCCTGCTGCTGTATCAGCTGCAGCGACGTAGAAAAATTTGGTGCTGGTCGGCACGGTCGTGATGGCCGTAGCAGCGCCAACAAAGAGCTTCATAAGTTGAAGAGCCATGAACATATCCCCCTTTCCTCTTGATTTTTAATTAAGAAAGCAATAAACCAACATAGTAAGCAAGGCATAAAAAAAGAAAGCAACTGCGCGGGTCATGTTTATTGCTTAACTGTTCATGATTTATCATATGAGTGAGGACGGTAAAATGATTTAGCCAATTATCATGTATTTGAATAAAAAAGAAAAATAGATTCAGCCCATTGGCTGTGACAACATCACTTCCGCAAATGAGCAGATAAGGAGCCTATGATGACATGATGACGGTCGGATGACTGAACAACATCGCTTCCAGACAGATAAATTTTGTCGGGAAGTGGCTGGCTGTTTTGTTCTTGGTCACGCTTTGGCATGATCGAGGCAAGCAACCGACTTGCCTCCGTCCGTAAAAAAGAGAGCGATATATTCCGTCTTCTCATTGGATCTATTAACATATCCACTGAGATGGAGTAGAGGTTCATCTTAGTTTGTATAATCTTCTTTCCTTGTTCACTTTATGTTTTTTTTCTGCATAAAAATATAAAAAGCAGGCGAATGCCTGAATCAATCCAACCAGTTTATGCGCCGTTTTTTCCTTCTGTTTCTGACAGAAAGATCGATTGATCCGCTGGCATTTTTTGATTGAAGGGCCGTCTAATGATATCGATCAGAACAGACTCCCATCCATATTGGCCGGGAAATCGGTTATCCTATTCGTTCCATTGATAGGTCAAGCGTTTCAAACGCTTGCATAAAAGGCAAATAGCGCTTGATAAAGAGAAAGATTGGTTATCTATTTTTCAGTTTGGGTGGTATCTATGAGAAAAAAACAGAACGATCAGAGGCATGTGATTGCTGTTCCAAGGGTATATGACTGGGTGAATCGAACTACAACGATTCATCTCAGCGTAGATTTGCTCATCCCGCCGCAAATTTTGCAAGTCGAAACGTATCAATATAATTCGATATCCGATGGCTGCAAAACGGTTTATACAAATGATGATGAACTAAAGGAATACGGAAATCGAGGAATACTGGACCCGAAGAACGTATCCTTTATCAATTTGTTTATAAACGGGGTGCTGCAGCCGCAAAACGTGTATGAAGTACAGGAAGGAAAGTTGATTTTAAATTCTGCCGATGTTCCACTTAAAGGTACGCCGATCATTTTGCAATTTGTCACCATTAAACAAGGAGGAAGGCATCATCAAGATTGATGGAATAAAGGCTGTTTATATAAATCTAACTTCAAAAAGAGGAAACCCAGAACGGGGTCTGTAAAAACTCACGGTTGGAAGAGACCTTTACTTACTACTCATGAACTCCATATCCATACACATGTTAACATGTCAATTTGATGAGCCGATCCCGTTTACACGCCGTTTCAAGATGTAAAAATCAAGTATCATAGTGAACTTGCTGGTGGCTAGAGACGTATTTGCTTCTATCGATACAGCAGTATTTTTCGTTGATTTTTTCGTAAGGAAATAGTATCCTTTTGACATTGAAGACATGTTTAGGAGGGATTCAAATGTCAATGGCATATGAAGAATATATGCGCCAGCTCGTTCAACCGATGCGTGATGAGCTTGTCCGCGCGGGATTTCAAGAGCTGACAACGGCTGAGGAAGTGGAGAACTTTATGGAACATGTTCAAGGAACAACCTTTGTCGTTGTCAATTCGGTTTGCGGGTGTGCGGCTGGCTTGGCGCGTCCTGCCGCAACACAAGCGATTTTACGCAGTGAGAAAAAACCGGATCATTTAGTGACGGTGTTTGCCGGTCAGGATCGTGAAGCGACAGCAAAAATGCGCGAGTATTTCGTGGGAATCGAGCCTTCTTCGCCATCGATGGCGCTGCTTAAGGGAAAAGAGGTTGTCCATTTCATCCCGCGCCATGAAATTGAAGGAAATTCAATGGAAGCGGTCATGGAAAATATTATGAGTGCATTAGAAGCGCACTGCGAATAAGGATGTCGTCAAGACATCCTTTTTTGGTGGAGGTTTGTATGATTGTTACGACTGCAGGAAGAACGAATCCAAGCATGATCGCCAAGGCAAAACAAATCGCGGATGAGCTCGATATTCTGTACGTGCCGCGTCAGAAAATGTCGGTAGAAGCCTTACAAATGCAATACGGCGATGAAGTGATGGTAGTCGGAAAAAAACGTTTAGAAATATATCCGTCTGATGGAACGTCCTCTTTCTTTTTTCATCCGAATTCGGCGATGTTTCGAGTGAAAAGGGTATTGCGCGGGGAGACGGAGCCGTTTTTGGAAGCCACTAAACTGCAAACAGGAATGTCGTTTTTAGATTGTACAGTAGGAATCGGTTCAGACAGCATCGTAGCCAGTACGGTGACAGGGGAAAACGGCATTGTTGTTGGAACAGAAGGGAACCGTTATATCGCTTATTTAGTTCAGCAAGGATTGCGCCAATGGGATTCAGGTATCGTTCAAATGAATGAGGCGATGAGGCGCATTCAAGTGTTTCACGCTGATTACTTTTCTTTTTTACGTTCCCTCCCTGATCGTTCCTTTGATGTCGTTTATTTCGATCCGATGTTTGAACAATCCATTGTCGAATCGGACGGCATTCAAGGCATAAAGTCCTTTGCCCTTTATACAGAACTGACGGAAGAGGTCATCTTTCACGCGAAACGGGTTGCGCGGCAGCGCGTGGTGCTTAAAGACTATTGGCAGAGCACAAGGTTTCATCGTTTCGGCTTTTCGGTCTATGCGCGTAAAACGGCTAAGTTCCATTTTGCGGTGATTGAATTGGCAGAAGGAATAGAGAAAAAATAAAGATGGGGACGTTCATGGACGGAGGTGACAACATATCAAAACGAAAAAAAGATCCGTCCAAGACGGGTTTAAGCTCTTCGCATATCCAAGGGCAAGGAACGACGACTACGGAAACGGGAGCGCACAAACTTGATTCTGCTCGCAAAAAAACAAAACAATAGCGATAGATAGGAAGGTTGAGCGATCGAACAGTACTGCTGATAGGAATGTATTTGTCTATTAACGGCGGGCTGTCCGGTCTTTTGTTTATGCTAAATCGTGGCAAAAGCAAGTTACCGACTGTCGAAATATATCCAAATAGTCGTGAAAACAAAAACTCGCAGGCCCCCCTGCGAGTTTTTACGAGTCGGCAAAACAGCTATAAATGTAATAAGCAATCGTCAGCAAGCTTAATCCGAAAAAAATCGCATTCATTTTTATCCCTACCCTTTCTATTCTAGAGTGATCAAATTGTGCTACACTGGTATTGTGAAATCCTTTGTCTCGGAGTATTCCTTATATTCATAATATATATCAAAAAAATAAGAAAAAGAAAGGGGTTTTTTGGAGAATGGAAATGAAAATATCAGAGCGCATGAAAGCGTTCGGCGCTTCTGTATTTAGCGAGTTGGTTGCTTATAAAAAAGCGAAGATGGCTCAAGGATTTGATATGATTGATTTAAGTATCGGAAGTCCCGATTTGCCGCCGCCGTCCTTTGTAAGAGAAACCATCGCTTTTTATGCCAGCCAGCCTGATACATACGGTTATTCTTTAACAGGAACGAGTGAATTTTACGATGCGGTGGCTTCCTATTACCAAACGGAGCATAAAGTGCAGCTGAACCCAAATGAAGAAGTCGTTTGCTTAATGGGATCTCAGGATGGTCTTGTTCATTTGCCGATGGTGTTTGCCGATCCCGGTGATTTTATTTTAGTTCCTGATCCAGGCTATACGGCGTATGCAACAGGAATTGCGATGGCCCAAGCACAGCCTTATTTCATGCCGCTTCGCAAAGAAAATGGCTTTCTTCCAGATCTTCGCGAGATCCCGGAGGAAGTGGCAAAACGTGCGGCGATGATGATCGTCAATTTTCCGGGGAACCCTGTTCCTGCGTTAGCCACTGAGTCTTTTTTTCAAGAGGTCATTGAATTTGCTAAACGATATAACGTGATCGTTGTTTCGGATTTCGCCTATAGCGAGCTGTATTATGAAGGACATAAGCCGATTAGTTTTCTATCTATTCCTGGAGCGAAGGATGTAGGCATTGAGATCAACTCGCTGTCGAAAAGCTATAATATGGCTGGATGCCGAATTGGATATGCCTGTGGAAATGCAGAAATTCTCAAGGTGTTTTCACAGTTTAAATCCAACCTAGACTATGGCGTGTTTTTGCCTGTTCAAAAAGCGGCTGTCGCAGCTCTGACAAAAGGAGCTTCTTTTTGTGAAGAAAGCCGAAACATTTATCAATCTCGCCGCGATTTATTAATTGAGGGCCTTTCTTCTATTGGCTGGAAAATTGAACGGCCAAAAGCAAGCATGTTTGTTTGGGCAGACATTCCCGATGGATGGGCATCGCTAGAGTTTGTTTATGCTTTGATGGATCGAGCCCATGTTGTGGTAACGCCGGGACATGCATTCGGCCCGAATGGGGAAGGTTTTGTCCGCATCGCTCTTGTTCAAGATGAGGAGAGATTAGCCGAAGCTGTCAGCCGCATTAAGCAAAGCGGCATCTTCCGTCTTCGCTCTTTTTCCTAAAATTATGCATTTCTCTAGCTGTTTTCGTGTGCTATAGTAGAAAAAAGAGTCTGTTGGCTTGCTAGTTTCATAGCATGCAGGAAAAGGCAGGGAAATAGCTGGATGAAACGTTTGATTGGTCTCGTGGCAATGGTTGTAGCTGTTATTCCGCTGCTGTCGTTTTCGCCATATCCGAATACGCACGGTGTTTTATTAAGAGCGAGCTCTCTTGCTGGGATGGACGTTCCCTCTTATTCGCTATTGCGAAACATGGTCATTTTGCCTGATGGGCCATTCAACCAGGTAGAGGCCAAAAAAATGGTGAGCACACTGGCTCGCATTGACGGGGATTTATTACAAAAAATGGCCGATAAACAGATATATATTAAACTGTTTAATGGAAAGCTGACGGATGAGCCGTCCGCCCGATCATTGCGCGGAAAGGTGCCCCGCGGCTATATGGCGCTTTTAACATGGGATGATGTGCCAGGGATGGGCGGTTCACGTCTTGTGCTCGTTAAAATCGGGCATAGTGACAAAGGAAAAGGGCATGGTTCCATCAATTTAGAATTGCACGAGCTTGCCCATTCTGTAGATTATATTGTATTGAACGACATTCATGAAACCCCGGATTTTTTGGCGATTTGGCGCGAAGAAGCAGAGCGCCTGTTTCCCGGTCAGTACTATTTTCTTGATTATCCGGAAGAATATTTTGCGGAAGCGTTTGCTTATTACTATCATAACGATGAAACGCGCGCTCATTTGCAGAGATTGGCACCAAAAACGTATGAATTTATGCAGCAATTGACGAAAAGAACTCGAAAATGAGTTCTTTTTCATTTATGATAGAACATGAGGTGAGCACGATGCAGCAATATTTACAATTACTTGAAGATATTTTGGAAAATGGAATTGAAAAAACAGACCGAACAGGAGTGGGGACCCGATCAGTATTCGGTCGGCAGCTGCGATTTGATTTGCAACAGGGCTTCCCGCTATTAACAACGAAAAAGCTACATATTCGGTCCATTATTTATGAGCTGCTCTGGTTTTTAAGCGGCAACACCAATGTTCGCTATTTACAGGAAAATGGCGTAACGATTTGGGATGAATGGGCTGACGAAAACGGAGAATTGGGGCCTGTCTATGGAGCGCAGTGGCGTTCTTGGAAAGGAGCGGACGGCAAAACGGTTGACCAGATCAGCCAAGTCATTGAACAAATTAAAACAAATCCTGATTCGCGCCGTTTGCTTGTTAGTGCATGGAATGTCGCGGAAATTGACAAAATGAAATTGCCGCCTTGCCACTATGCATTTCAATTTTATGTGGCGGATGGAAAATTGTCTTGCATGTGGCAGCAACGTTCTGTCGATACGTTTCTTGGCTTGCCGTTTAATATTGCCAGCTATGCCCTGCTGACGCATATGATCGCCCAACAATGCGAATTGGAAGTTGGTGAGCTCATTTTTACAGGCGGGGATGTTCATTTGTATTTGAACCATCTGGAACAAGCAAGGCTTCAATTAACAAGAGAGCCGCGACCGTTGCCAAAGCTGGTGATTAAGCGGAAGCCGGACTCTATTTTTGATTATCAGTTTGAGGATTTTGAAATTGTTGACTATCATCCGCATCCGCATATTAAAGCATCGGTTGCGATCTAAAGGAGAGAGAAGATGATTTCGCTTATTGTCGCAATGGATCACCATCGCGTGATTGGGAAGGATAATCAATTGCCTTGGCATTTGCCAGCCGATCTTGCCTATTTTAAGCGCGTTACGATGGGCCATCCCATCATTATGGGCAGAAAAACGTTTGAGTCGATTGGCCGGCCGCTGCCAGGAAGAGAAAATATTATTATAACCCGCAATCATTCTTTTCGTCCCGAAGGCTGCACGATTATTCATTCTGTAGCGGATATTCAAAAAATCGCAGCAGAGCGCGAGAATGAAGAGATTTTTATTATCGGAGGAGCTGAGTTATTCCGAGCGACGCTGCCGTTGGCTGATCGCCTTTATATCACAAAGATTGCTGGGCAATTTGCTGGGGATACCTTCTTCCCTTCGTTTGATGAGAGAGAATGGTGCCTAGTGTCAAGCCAGCAAGGCCAAAAGGACGAAAAAAACCGGTATGACTTTGCGTTTCTCGTCTATGAACGCAAGCGGCCGCGCTCCGAACATGGCCGGTCTTTGACATGAAAAAATGCGCGTCCCGATTCTCCGTAAACCGTGTTTTTCAGTTTTCGTTTCTCTTTTGTCCGGCACCACAAGAAAGGGTGAAAACACATAATTGGATGGATATAGGACTTACCGCGTCCGTTTCAGTCTGCGCAAAAACGTGCTTCGCAATAAGCGAAGCACGTTTTTCTTTTGACCGATTTTGAATAGAGAGGGTGTAGAAAAGGAACGATAACAATAACCAAACGAGAATGGAGGGAGAAGTTATGAAGCATATCATTTCATTCGTGATCAAATTTGTTTTATGGAGTACGGTGTTGCTTTCGTTTTTAACCATTTTTAATACGCCGATTTCGCTTATTTTTTTTATTTCATTGGCGGCAACAGTGATTTCATATGTACTTGGCGATTTATTGATTTTACCGCGAATGGGAAATTTCGTGGCAACGCTTGCTGATCTTGTTTTGTCATTCGGGTTGATTTGTTTTTTTTGTTATTGGTTAATCGAACGAACGGCCAATATGGCTTATGTTGCTTTTTTCGCAACGTTGGCGATTGGAGCTGCAGAAGCATTTTTTCATCTGTTTCTTGAAAACCATCTTTTCACTGACCGCACCATGCGGCAAACAAGAAATTGGTTCGATGAAGGAAGATGGGCGACCGAATTCGCAGAGGAGTATGAAGAACCGAAACAAAACGACGATTCTCAGTAAATGCCCTGTTTTTATAAATTTTTTGAAAATTCCCTTTCCTTTTTTAAAATTTGTGATATAATTTTCAAATTAAAAAAGTGATGGAAAGGACAAGGGAATATGGAACAGCAATTGAAACGAAAACGAGGAGCCGTGTATGTGGAAGATGTTTTAATCGCGCATCATACGCTAAAAGATGTTGTATACCACACCCCGCTACAAAGAAATGCATTGCTATCGGAGCGCTATGGCTGTCAAGTTTATTTAAAGCGTGAGGATTTGCAGGTTGTGCGCTCGTTTAAAATTCGCGGCGCTTATAACTGCATGAAGCATCTGACAGACGAAGAACGAAAACGGGGAATTGTTTGTGCTAGCGCAGGTAATCACGCTCAAGGAGTGGCCTATTCATGTCGCGCGTTAGGTGTGCATGGAAAAATTTATATGCCTGCGACAACACCACGCCAAAAGGTTTCACAAGTTCAATTATTCGGAAAAGATATGGTAGAGATTGTTTTAGTTGGCGACACATTTGACGATTCCTTTAACGAGGCTGTTCAATGCGCCGGGCGAGAAGAGAGAACGTTTATTCACCCGTTTGATGACGAGTATGTGATGGCTGGACAAGGAACGATCGGAGTGGAGATTCTTAATGACTGTGAGGAACCGATTGATTTTGTGTTTGCCAGCATTGGTGGCGGCGGATTGATGGCAGGTCTCGGTACATATATCAAAAGCATCTCGCCTGCCACAAAACTGATTGGCGTCGAACCAGCCGGAGCTCCATCCATGAAAGCGGCACTTGAGAAAGGGGAAGTTGTGACTTTAGAGGAAATTGATAAATTTGTGGATGGAGCAGCAGTCAAAACAGTAGGAGAAAAAACGTTTGCGTTATGCAGAGAAATGATTGACGACATCGTCGTTGTGCCAGAAGGGAAAGTGTGTACGACCATTTTAGAACTTTATAACGAAAATGCCATCGTGGTTGAACCAGCTGGAGCCTTGCCAATCGCCGCTTTGGATTTGTATCAAGAGCAGATTCGCGGAAAAACCGTTGTTTGTGTCATTAGCGGAGGAAACAATGATATTGATCGGATGCAGGAGATCAAAGAACGTTCCATGATTTATGAAGGCTTGCAGCATTATTTTATCGTTAATTTCCCACAGCGTGCCGGAGCATTGCGCGAATTTTTAGATGAAGTGCTAGGACCGACGGACGATATTACGCGGTTTGAATACACAAAGAAAAATAATAAAGAGAACGGACCTGCATTAGTGGGGATCGAACTGAAGCGGCGGGAGGATTATGCTCCTCTCATTGAGAGAATGAAAAAGAAGGGATTTCCTTATCAGGAAGTCAATAAAGATCCGAACTTATTTCATTTACTTATTTAATATATCTATTGAGAAGTCTCCCACCGCTTAACAGAGTGTAGGGGAGAGAGGGGTGTTTGGAAGCGGTCGGTATTCGGTCGGCCGACAATCGAAATCAGATGATCGCCTGCTCATTTGAGGCTAAATGTGGATACAGGTCGATATCGTTATGTGGAGCACAATGAGTCATTCGTTATTTTTCGCTAAAAAAATTATAAATCTTTCGCGCAATCTGACATACTTTTACACCGATTTCGTGTATAATAATAATAAATCGGTCAAAAAAGAGGATTGATATTTTGCTATTCAAAAGCCTGGAGTTCAAGAATGCTTATGGACAGAAGGTAAAAATTATTGAGATTCCAGTATTGGAGGAAGATAACACCTATCGCTTTATTGTTCAATCACGTTTAGAGACGCTGATAGCAAAGGTCTATTGGTCTCGGGAAGCACGTTGTGTTTATTCGTTTAGGGATCATTTAAAAAGAGTGTTGAAATGGCCTGTCTATGAACAAATTTTCAAGACAGATATTTTAAAAAATAATGCATAAGCATCATATGAAAAAGTTGCTTTGCCAAAGCAAAGCAACTTTTTTTGCATTTATTATAGGCATTTCACTCGTTTCATTGTATAATGTTCAATGAGCCTTAACTCCAGGAAGTGAAATAATGAGCAAAATCAAAATTGTAACGGATTCGACAGTAGATGTTCCTACTGAAACATTAAATAGGTATGGAATTGAAGTGATTCCGCTCACTTTTACAATGGACAACAAAGTCTATACAGATCGTTTGGATATCACATCAGAAGAATTTATGAAAAAAATGGCCCAAGCAAACGAGCTGCCGAAAAGTTCTCAACCTTCAATAGGAAGCTTTCTGGAGCTATATAACCGTTTGGGAGAGGATGGATGTGAAATCCTTTCGATTCATATGGCTGGCGCGCTAAGTGGGACGGTGCAATCGGCAAGACAGGCAGCGGCCATGTCACAGGCAAATGTGGCAGTTGTTGATTCGCAATTTATCTCGCTTGCCCTAGGATTCCAGGTCATAGAAGCAGCAAAGCAAGCGGCAGAAGGGAAGAGCTGTGCTGATATTATTCAGCATCTTGAAAAAGTCCGTTGCGGCACGCATCTCTATATAGCTGTTGACACGTTGGACCATTTAGTGAAGGGGGGCCGAATTGGACGCGGCAAAGCGTTGCTTGGCTCATTGCTGAACATCAAGCCGATTGCGGCGCTGATGGATGGCATCTATACGCCTGTGATGAAAGCGCGGAGCTATTCACAGATCGTCAGCTATTTCACACAACGGCTGGTCGAGGATGCGACCGGCAAAACGATTCGTGCGATCGGCATTGCCCATGCTGATGCGTTGACGTTGGCGAATCGCTTAAGGCAATCTATTGTTGAGGCAACTGGCTATGAGCAGATTGACATAGTATATACGACGCCGATTGTTTCGATTCATACAGGTGCAGGTGCGATTGGTTTTATGTACTACGTTGAATAAATCATGAAACATTTGGTAAAATGAAAGAGGAAATGAAAACAGGTGGATTTAGCGATGAGAAAAACAAGTGCCATTGTGCTTATAAGCATACTTTTGTTATTCACAGCTGCATGCAGTAAAAAGATCCCTGATGCCCAAAACTGGCCGGTTGCGTCTTTTACCTTTACGGATCAGAATAATCAACCGTTTGGCTTAAAAGACTTAAAAGGGAAAGTATGGGTAGCTGATTTTATGTTTACTCGCTGTGCGGATGTATGTCCGCCAATGACGGCCAATATGGCGAAGCTGCAGCGAATGGCCAAAGAAGAGGGATTAGAGGTTGAATTTGTTTCTTTTAGTGTGGATCCGGAAAACGATCATCCGGAGCAATTAAAAGCATATATTGAGAAATTTGATGCTGACACTCGTCATTGGCATTTGCTGACGGGATACACTCAGCAAGAAATTGAAGCTTTTGCTCAAAAGAATTTTAAAACGATTGTACAAAAGCCAGCAAACCAAAGCCAGGTCATCCACGGAACCAGTTTCTATTTAGTCGATCAAAAAGGAAAAGTGGTTCAATATTATAATGGAATGAATAACGTTCCATACAAGAAAATTCTAGAGCATATTAAAATTTTGCAATCATCATAAAGAGGCAAAAATGTGGTGGCATTTTTGCCTCTTCGTGTTTTCCTTTTTCTAGGAAGGTGAAAGAAATGAAAAAATGGGGACTTCTGTTTTTGTCACTGCTTCTAAGTGGGGGATGCTCAGCCACGGAAGCGATGAAAATGGAAAATATTCCATTGCGGCAAATCGGTCTTCCGAGTCGTTTAATAATCGACCAGGATTTTATCCCCCGGGATTGGAATGTGGTGGCTTTTGGCGACTCATTAACGGAAGGAGTAGGAGATCGAGACCATCAGGGCGGCTATGTTTTTGATCTCAAAGAAAAATTATTGCATAATAAGGGAGTTCGCTCTGTTACGGTCACGAATTTAGGAAAAAGAGGCTTACGTCTTTCACAATTGCAGGATGTCATTCAGTCTCACGAACAAGAGATAAGGGAAGCCGATATGGTGTTGATCACGATCGGTGGTAACGATATTATGAAAGTTGTCCGTTCTCATTTGTTTGATTTAACCTATGATTTATTTGAGAAAAATCAGAAAAGCTTTGCTGCCAAATTAGACCGGCTCATGCAATCGCTGCGCGCGCTGAATCCACATGCTACGATTGTTCTTGTTGGGGTGTATAATCCATTCTCAAGCCCGCTTCAAGACGTTCCTGAAATCGATGAGGTGATCGATATGTGGAACCGCGGAAGCCAAGCGGTTTTAAGCAAATATGATCGAGCGATTTTTGTCGATGTGAAGGATTTATTCGATAACCGTGATGATTTGCTTTACGATGATCAATTTCATCCGAATGAATTAGGATATGAAAAAATTGCTGAACGTGTCTATGAACATTTGTTAGGGAGTATGAAACAATGAAATGGAAAATCGCTTTTTTTGGATTATTAGCAATCAATATGGTCATTGTGGTAAGTTTACTGTGTCTTATTCTTCAGCCGTCTTCAACAAAGCTTCCGACCCTAAAAGCTGTAAAGGGAGCAACATTTCTCGTTCATTCATCAAAAGAAGATGTCAATATTTTGCTGAATGACTATCTGAAAGAAAAAACAAAAAATAGTTCGCTTTCGTATCGGGTTTGGATTGATGATCGTGTATATGTAGCGAGTCAAGTCCCGCTTTTTAGCAGAAATGTGGACTTAACGGTTTCGTTTGTGCCCAAAATCGTGAAAGGCGGCAATTTAGAATTAAGGGATCCGGATTTATCGTTAGGAGAATGGCAGCTTCCGGTGAACTATACGTTGTCATACTTGCAAAAGCATGCGAAACTGCCTGACGAAGTCATGATTGAGCCCGATGCTCACCGAATTTATATTGATTTAGCCAATATCCAGTTGAAAAATGGATATCGCATTACGGCAAAAGAATTTGATCTAGAGCATGACAAAATTGTGTTTGCATTAACCGTTCCAGTAAAATAACAAAAGGAGACAAGCGGTTAACAAATGTTTTTATACTGCATGGCTTGTCCGCGTCGATGAACATCTTGGTTTCATTCTCGTTTTGATTTGGCGGCATTTTGGTTTCATGGACGTTTTCAAAACCGTTTGGGACGGGAAAATGCAAGTGGTCATTTCATTTGCTTGCTCATCAAAAAATCGTCCTTTCTGAAAATGCTGTTGAGCAAAGAAAGGACGATTTTTTTTTTGCGCATTTTTACAGAATCCACCGAGAAAATTCCCATCTTTTAACGGAGTGGAGGCGAGAGAGGTTCAGATGAATCAAAAAGGGGGCTTCCGAAAGCCAACTAGCTACAGCCCCTAAATTCTTAGCCCCTTTGGATAAAAATTTTTCAACGTTCCTTTTACTTCCTTTCCCCAGCCGAGCGGGTAGCCGTCAATCGTGACCATAGTCCAGCCGCGGTCTTCGCCTGTTTCAAGCGTTTCGCCGCGCAAATATTTCATAATCGGCTCTTGGTCGCTGCTGTTTAAATCGAGCGAATGAGCGACCACTTCTTTTTTTAAGGCTAAGGCGAGCGCATGATTCGGCTCAAAGCGCTGTTTCTTTAACTCTCCTAAATGCAAGCCCGCTCGCACCACTTTTAATCCCTCAAAATTCGGGCAATCCTTTGGCAGCGCAAATAGCTGTTGTTGAAATGCATAAATAGTGCGGGTGATTTCGGTTTTTAGCACCTCTTTTGCAAATGCTTGATAGTCACGCTGCGCCGATTTGGAAAGGTTGGAAGCAGCGGTTTTGCCATTCCATTGGTTGGATCTTCCTGTTTTTTGCAGCTTAGCAACAAAATGTCCTTCTCCTTTTAAATAATGTGGCCAAAGCCGTGCTGTTTTCGCCATTTCTTTCATATGAGTATTTGTCCATTCCGGTCTTCCTGACTGAATGCCCGCTGTTTTATCAATCGGCAATAAAATCAGATCCTCATATTCTGCAAGAAGCGCTTCGATCGTTTGCTCGTTTTCTTCTGGAGAAAACGTGCATGTCGAATAAACAAGAATGCCTCCTTCTTTTAACATGCGATAGGCACAGGACAAAATGTGGCGCTGCTTGCTGGCGCATTGCGCTACATGCGCTTCGCTCCAATAACGGATGGCCTCCTCATCCTTCCGAAACATTCCTTCACCTGAACAAGGCGCATCAACTAAAATTTTATCAAAATATCCTGTGAAGCGCTCTGCCAGCTTTTCTGGCGTTTCGTTTGTGACAAGCGCATTGGTGATGCCCAATCGCTCAATATTCTCTGATAGTGCTTTGACGCGTTTTGGATGAATCTCATTCGCAAGCAAAAAGCCGGTATTGTTCATCATAGCTGCCAGTTGTGTCGTCTTCCCTCCGGGAGCTGCACAAAGATCAAGCACTCTTTCTCCTGGTTCAGGACGCAATGCTTCAGCGACAAACATGGCGCTTGGTTCTTGAATATAATAAAGGCCGGCCGCATGATACGGGTGTTTTCCCGGCTGTTCCGCAGCATCATAGTAAAAGCCGGTCGAACAAAATGGAACAGGTGATAAGGAAAACGGCATCAGTTCTAAAAAGGTGCTTCGCTCTATTTTAAGGGGATTCAAACGAATCCCGTTCGTTTTGTTTTCTTCATATGTATGAAAGAAGGGAAGCGCTTCTTCCTGTAAGAGTCGATTCATTTTTTCGCGAAATGGCTCCGGTAATTTCAACAAATAAAACTCCTTTCATTGGTCTTGTGCGTCTATTGCTTGAAAAAGAACGAATGCGATCATCCCGATCATCCGATCGTCGCAGGATCCGCAAAAGAGGCTGCCCGAGTGAATGGGACAGCCCTGTGAGCATTTATAGCCATTTGATTTTTGGTTCCGTTTTATTTATAATTCGCTTAATGTTGGCGCGATGGCGATAAAAAACAAAGAGAGCGAGCAAAGTAACGCCGATCCTCAGCGGAATGTCATTAGTAAAGAAAATCGTATAAATAATCGCGTAAACTCCCGCCAGCATCGAGGAGAGAGAGACATATTTTGAAAGATATAGTACAAGAAAAAAGACCACTAACAGTGTGAAAAATAAAAATGGCGAATAAAACAGCAAGACTCCCCCCGAAGTAGCAACGGCTTTTCCGCCACGGAATCCGGCGAAAATCGGGTATGTATGTCCAAGCACTGCCAGCGCTCCGGCAATGAGCGGATGAATGTCTACATGAAACAGCACCGGTAAGCTAGCGGCGAGCGTTCCTTTTAAAATATCGCTGATCGTTACAATCAATCCTGCTTTGACACCGAGTACCCGAAACGTATTTGTGCCGCCCAAGTTTCCGCTCCCATGCTCGCGAATATCAATGCCAAACCCGACTTTTCCGACAATGAGCGCGGAGGGAATGGAACCAAGAAGGTAAGCGGCGATTAAAATCAATAGCTTTGTCACCAATCTTCATACACCCTTTACTTGTTCAAATTCATGCATGATTTTATTTTACCATGCATTAAAAAAAACGCCAGATAAGAATTTGGGATTTGTATGAAGCGGGAATGGGCTAAAGGGGTTTTTTTAAAAACCGGTCATGGATTTTTGAAAGAGCCAACCAAGCTAATATGGAGCCGATGAGACAAAACAGCATATCCCATTGTGTATCCCATATGTCACCTTGGGTGCCCAGAAAATCTTGCACTTGCTTTACCTGTTTGGCCAATTGCCCGATTATCCATTCAATGATTTCATACAATGCGGCAATCGCCAGCATCATGCTCATCACAATCAAAAATAGCCATCCGCCTCGTGTCAGCGAGGTTTTCCGTAGTAAAATTTCTCTGAGCACGATGGCAAATAACCCCTTTAAAAAATGACCGAAACGATCATAATGATTGCGTTCTAAATCGAACGTGTCTTTCACCCAATTAAACAAGGGAACGTTGGAATAAACATAATGCCCCCCGATAAACATGCTGATGGCTAAAAGTGAAATAATAGCATACGAAAGGGTGGTCAAGCGAAAGCGACGATAGAGAAGGATCGCAATAAGCAACCCTGCAACAGCAGGACTGACTTCCAGCAGCCATGTCAAATAGCTTGCAGGCTTGACCGCTGACCATATCAATGCGGCAGTCACTAAGAATAGCAAAACGAGATGTTCTTTTAGATGTTGGGATTTAGCCATATCATGCCCTCCTTGCCATCATATCGTTGCGGCCTGCTCATTATAATTTAAAAATGGAACAAAGCAATTCAGAAAAGGAGCGTATTGGATTTTTTCGATCATATGAACGAGGCCAAACAACACGGTGATTCTACAGACCAATGAATAATAGGGTTCAGGCGGCACAACCGCCCTAACTCTAAACGTTAAAAGATTGCGTTAATAGTATGAGAAAAAAGAAAGCCGCTTATGCAGCAAGAAGCGGCTTGTTTGTTTATCGTTTTTGGTGTTTATAAAACAGGCGTGAAATGATGATGCCAATGCTGCCAAGTCCGATGAACAGGATGGAACGCATCAATAAAGAAACAATCGGCAGATCAATAAATACCAATTTCAGCAATGTTAAAAAAATCAATCCGATTCCTAATAAACGCATCGCTTTTTTGTCGCGAATTGTTCCAAAAACGACACTTCCAGCGGCGAAAGCAGCCCAGCTGAATGACAACAATATTGATTCTTTAAGTAATATAGCTGCGCAGTCTGAGCGAAAAGAGTGATGTGTTGTCACAAGCTAGGGCATATGGAACGAATAGAAAAAACAAAAGGACATGCCCGGCGGCCAATGCCCTTTTGTTTTCTTTTTATGTAAGATGTTAGGCTTTTTGTTCAAACAGTTTCGCAATTTCGATAATGACTTGCGTTGCTTTGACCATATTATCGACAGAAATATACTCATAACGGCCATGGAAGTTTTCTCCGCCTGTAAAAATGTTTGGCGTAGGCAAGCCCATGTAAGAGAGCTGAGAACCGTCAGTGCCGCCGCGGATCGGCGAAACTTTTGGCTCAATGCCGAGGTTTTCCATCGCTTCATATGCAATGTCGACAATTTCTTTCACTGGTTCAATTTTTTCTCTCATATTGTAATACTGATCGTTTATTTCCCATTCGACACGCTCTTTACCATATTTTTCTTGAAACTGTGCAGCTAGTTCCGTTATTTTTGTTTTTCGTGCTTCGAATGCGTTTCGGTCGAAATCGCGGATAATATAGGAAAGAGTGGTTTTTTCGACATCTCCCTGAAAGGATAACAGATGATAAAATCCTTCATAGCCTTCAGTGTGCTCCGGCGCTTCATGAGCTGGCAGCTGGCTATGGAATTCCATGGCCAGTTTGATGGAGTTGACCATTTTGCCTTTAGCCGTACCAGGATGCACGTTTTTTCCTTTAAAGATAATTTTCGCTTGTGCGGCATTAAAGCTTTCATATTCTAGTTCGCCAAGCGGTCCTCCGTCCACTGTATAAGCGTATTTCGCCCGAAAAGCGTCCACATCGAATTTATGCGGACCTCTGCCGATTTCCTCATCCGGTGTAAAAGCGACGCGAATTTCGCCGTGTTTCACTTCTGGATGCTGAATAAGATACGCCATCGCTGTCATAATTTCAGCAATGCCCGCTTTATTGTCGGCTCCTAGCAAGGTCGTTCCATCGGTTGTGATCAAGGTATGTCCTTTGTAGCCAGCGAGCTCAGGAAAATCGGCGGGCGAAAGAACAATAGAAAGCTGGTGATTTAAGATGATATCGCCTCCGTCATAGCTTTCAATCAGTTGCGGATAAACATTTTCCCCCGTAAACTCGGTCGCCGTATCTAAATGTGCCAAAAATCCGATCGTCGGCACTTCTTTCTCTGTATTGGCCGGCAGTGTGGCCATCACATAGCCATTTTGATCAACCGTCACCTCTGTCATGCCGATCGCTTTTAACTCTTCTGCCAGCATATTGGCTAGTTCGAGCTGACCTGGAGTTGAAGGGCACGTGTCGCTGTTTGGATCAGATTGGGTATTCACCTTCACATATCTAGTCAAGCGCTCAATGATTTCTTGTTTCATATCGTCCATCTCCTTATGATTTGCTATCTTTTTCCGATGTTATTTTATCATAAAACGCTTATTTCAAGAAAAATGGAATCCTGATTTAGACCATTGATCATCGGATACAAGCTTTATGATGCGAATGAGTGACAAGAGCTCTGAATAAGGGCTGTTTCTGAGGCCGAGTAGATGGATTTATGAATGAATGATGTTATCTAGTAGGTCAACTGTGGGAAGCGTATAAAAGCCTTAACGTTAAGAAGCGAAGCTTTACGCATGGACAATATTCAGCAAAACATGTATAGTATAAATGGAATAAATAAAATTTAGATTGATTCATCTTCGGGGCAGGGCGAAATTCCCGACCGGCGGTGATGAAGCGAATAAGCTTCTAAGCCCGCGAGCCGCAAGGCAGGATCCGGTGCAATTCCGGAGCCGACAGTTATAGTCTGGATGGGAGAAGATGAAGGTTTGCCGGCGTTCGGCGGTTGCGCTTGAACGTCTGTTTGCGCATGCCTGCTATCCTCCCTTGAGCGTTTAGGCTTAAGGGTTTTTTATGGTCAGTCGGCAGCCTTCTTCTTGTGAGGATGAGTCACGAGAAGGAGAGGAGAATCAACATGAAAAACATGAACGTATCCGCTTTTGCGGCGATTGGATTGTTTAGCGCCATCGCTTATCTATTGATGCTGCTCAATTTCCCGATTCCGCCATTTCCTCCTTTTTTGCTTGTTGATTTTAGCGATGTTCCAGCATTAGTCGCTGCTCTAATGTATGGACCGATTGCTGGGATGCTCGTCGAATTATTAAAAAATGTGCTCAACTATTTCCTTGTCGGCAGCGCGGCTGGCGTTCCAGTCGGTCATTTTGCGAATTTTATGGCTGGAATAACGTTTATTTTACCGACCTATTATATTTATCGTAAAGCAGCATCAAAACAGGGAATGGTCATCGGTTTGGTGGCTGGCACCATCGTGATGGCAACGGCGATGAGCGTGTTGAACTATTATATCTTTCTGCCGGCCTATACCATTTTTCTCGGTTCGCCGGCAATGAGCGCCCCGGAAGCGAAAGCGCTCATTGTTTCCGCGATTTTGCCATTTAATGCCTTAAAAGGCGTGTTTATAACCGTTGTCTTTATGCTTCTTTTTCTCCGGCTTCGTCCATGGCTGCATAAACGAGCGGCAAGCCGCATCTGAGCCGCAAAAAGGCTGCGTTTACGAACGCAGCCTTTTTGTTAAAGCTTCGACAGCGTTGAATCGGAAAACCGCTCCTCTTGAAATGGGTTCGCTGTCATTGAATAACCTCTCACTTCCCAATAGCCAGGCTCATCTGTTTTCATAAAACGGATGCCGGTCGCCCATTTCGCCCCTTTCCATAAATAAAAAGAAGCAGGGGGAATGAACCTCAGCGGATAGCCGTGCTTTGGCGAGATCTCTTGCCAATCGTGATGAGGGTCCTTCCATCGGTACACAAAAAGCGCGTCATCTCCCATGAGAGCATGAAGAGGCAAATTGGCTGAATAGCCGAAGGGATCGCCATTTAAATATCCATAAACTTTGACATAAGCGACGTCTGGATTCAGCTCGACGAAACGCAAAAATTCGCGAAAAGCAATGCCCTCAAATGTCGTGTCAAACTTGGACCATGTTGTGACGCAATGCATATCAATGGTTGAGATCGTTTTTGGCAATTCCATAACTTGCTGATAAGAAAGAGAAACCTCTTCTTTCACCTCGCCGAATAATGTGAATTTCCATGTAGCCTCATGAAACTCGTATACATCGCCTTCGTGAAGAATCGGCCATTTCTCCGTTGCAAATTGCCCTGGAGGCAGTTGTTTTGTCAATGTTCTGCACCCTTTCTTCCAACATGATATGATTTACCATCATACGGAGATTTGTGAGAAAATGCAATACAAACCGGAAGGAAATTGGCAAATGATGTAGAATATTCCGGGAAGCAGAAGGCGATGAAAAAGGAGGGTTCCTATGAACGAAGCTTTGACGCCGCATATCTAGTGCTCGCTCCTTTCGTTTGCTTCTACGCTTATGGTTTCGGGAATATTAGTGCTTCTCATTGTTAGTATATGGATGCAAAACCGGACATTGAAAGGCATGAAAAGAAAGTTAGAGAGCTTCAAGTAAGGACAAGGAGTAAGAGAATAATGGAACATGTTCAGATTGTGCGTGATATCGCAAATGCGAATTGGACAAAGATGAGAGAAATCTACGAATCTGTTGGCTGGGTTAAGCATACAGAGCCAATCATTCAACGAGTTTTTCAAGCGAGTCATATAGTAGCGCTTGCCTTTTGCTCCGGCCGTCTGGTTGGATTTGGCCGCGCTCTGTCAGACGGCGTATTCAATGCGGCGATTTATGAATGATGTCGTCGTTCACCGCGATTATCAAGGTAAAGGTATTGGAAAAGCGATCATGAAAGATCTGCTCGAACAGCTTGATGCCATTTCATGCATTCATCTTATTTCGACGATAGGAAACGAACCGTTTTATATTCAATCAGGATTTCGTAAAGCAAAGACGGCGTTCGCTCGTTATCGCAGCATGGATTTGGCACAGATCTATTTAGAAGGAGGGGATGGGAGTGAACATTCGGCAGGCAAAGGTGGATGATGCCGAACGATTAACAGCGTTGATTTTGCAAGTAGAGCGCGAATCAGCCTATTTGTTGTTTGAAGCGGTGGAACGGCCGCTTACGGTTAAAGAGCAGCGCCGCCAGCTTGAGGCGATCGAGCATGAAGAAAATGCCGCGATTTTTTTGGCGGAGACAGAAGAAGGGGAGCTCATCGGTTATTTAGTGGCAAGAGGCGGACGTGCTAAGCGCAATCGTCATACTGTATATATCGTTGTCGGTTTGCATGCTTCCTATCGGGGAAAAGGAATTGGCACGATGCTATTTACAGAATTGGAGCGCTGGGCGCGGACAAAAGGGATCCATCGTTTGGAGCTGACGGTTGTGACAGACAATGTCCCCGCGATTTCTCTCTATAAAAAAATGGGATTTGTTCAGGAGGGAATCAAACGCCATTCGCTGAAAATCGACGGGCAATATGTCGATGAATATTATATGGCGAAGCTTCTGTAGGTGAACACTCCCTTTTCACGTAACCAAAACGCAAGCGGGGATTCAGAAAACGGAGAGGGCTTATCTTGATTTTGATGATGTCATTTTAACGCTCCGTTACTACCGCATACATAAACAAGACAGAGCAGCTAGCGATCAATAAGTACTCGGTGAGTTAAGGGGAATTGGGGAGGCCAATTTTCTTTTTTTACTGTAGCACTAATCGAGATTCTATTACGTTTTTTATTCTTGGAAAATTTGAGTAGCATCGGACATAGCGTGTTAGGCGAAACGTTGGATCTTATGTGAATCGTAATGATTTCTTATGGAGATTCGAATGGAACGTTTGCGATTGTGACATAGGAGCTTGTTTATGAGGTGGTATGAATCGAAATATCTTGTTTATTTTCCCGTATATATGCTTAAATGGTAATGGATGCAATAGCGACCTATTTCCATTTACAAGGGGGGAACAAGGCAGTGAGCTGGATGATTCAGTATATTCTCGCCTTTTTTGTGTTTGTTTTTTCCACTCTTGCTTCTTGGTACGAAGGAAGCGAAATAAGGTCTAACCCATGGGAGTGGAAGTATTCTGCTTTTTTTTTCACAGATGCTCCATGGTTCCATCACCAATAGCAGCGATATTTCACAGCTCGATCATTTTATTTATGCTGCTAAATTCAAGCCTGCTTTTCCTTTGCTTATGGCATTGAGCATTATTTATATAGTGATGCTAACAGGGTATTGGCTATGCCGGAGAAACAACAAAAGATTTCGCTTGTTTTATGCCGGCAGTCTGCTATTTTGGATACTGGGGGCGATCGTAGCCGATTCCCCGACGATCGGTGGGCATTATTTTACAATGCTTTTTATGGCTGCGGGTGCCGGAAGTGCAGCAATGGCTCTTTTGTCTGTGCTTCGGGCAAAGTGTTGGCGAGGTGAGGAGCTAAAATAATGGATACCGTGATGAAAAACGAACGTGATATCATCCAAAGGATTCAGAAGGACGAGTGGATGATGGAAACATTGCGAGCCGTACAGTCGCTGAATTTGCCCGATTGGTGGGTGTGTGCCGGATTTGTCCGTGCGAAAATTTGGGATGTGCTGCATGGATTTCAAGAAAGAACGCCGCTTCCAGATATCGATGTCATTTATTTTGACCGCAAGCATACGGAGAAAGCGGCAGAAAAGAAGCTGGAACAGAAGCTGTACCATCTCCTCCCCGATCGTCCATGGTCGGTGAAAAATCAGGCGCGAATGCATGCAATAAATGGCGGATCTCCTTATTTATCTTCCGTCGATGCCATGTCCAAATTTCCGGAAACTGCCACTGCTCTAGGGGTAAGGCTTGATGAAAAAGGCGTTGTTGTCTTGGCGGCACCTTGGGGAGTCGAAGATGTTTGTCAGCTTCTTGTCAAGCCAACTCCATATTTTTGTGAAACGAAAAAAACGGGCTCAAATGTATGAAGAACGAGTGCGGAGGAAGAAGTGGACAAGCATTTGGCACAAGCTAACAATCGTGACGCTAAAAAATGCTTAAAAACGCGAGACAATGATTTTTCTATTGCAGCATAGGGAAGGAGACAAAATCATGGAAATTCGTTATCGGTTAACGGAAGAAGATTATGTGCAGTTTAATTTGTTTCATATCAAGCATTCGAAAGCAGCCCGGAGAACGTTGGCGATTCAGCGAGTTATCCCTCCCGTTCTTTTTCTTTTGGTTGCCTGGGTATTTGCTGAAATCGGACATGCTTCCTTTTTAGGATTGCTGATTACATTTTCGATTGTGGCGGTTTTATGGGTGATTTTTTATCCGAGTTACTTTGATCGAGCCATTATTCGCAGCGCAAAGAGAATGATGAAAGATGGAAATAATGAAGGGTTATTAGGAGAGCATCATCTTGTGATGACAGAAGAAGGAATCGTTGACTCGACTTCTTACGGAGAAACAAAAGTAAGCTGGGGAGGCATAAAGGCTTTCAAGGAAGACCGGCACAGCTTTTATCTCTATAATAGTGCTGTCAGCGCTTATATTATTCCAAAGCGAGAGCTGAAAAACATAGAGGAGATTCGATCATATCTTCACACAAAGCTTAAGCATATTGAATCAGAAAATAAGTGATCAATGACCGGTGGGCATATCCCAGCGGCAAGCGAATGGCTTGCCGACTATTCAACGATTTTATATCAGTGACTCCATCATTTCCATAACCTTACTAAAAAGGCCCAAAGAACGAACGGCACCTCAAACGTAGAAATCATGACTCATCATTCGAAGTGCCGTTCGAAACAGGGCCGTTTTCATTTTAAAATGTCGGCAAGTTATCGAGATTGTTGCTTGGATCTCCATCGGCATTGCTACGCAGATGCCAGTCGCCGTCCTTCCCTCTAAATGTGTTTACACCCTCGATCTCGCCGTTTTGTGCCATCACTTGTGCCTGTTTATAATCGACAATCCGTCCAGAAGATAGCTTGAGCTCAACAATATCGCCATCGCCATTTTTTCGGACTGCTACCACTTTTTCACTCATCACTTTCACCCCCTCTATCATTTTAGTATGGGGGATTTGTCAGCCATTTTATGCACATACAGCCTCAATAACAAACGCTCTTCATTGAAGACGAACCCATATTTCGGAATAAAAATCAGGGCTGGTTGGATCGTCGTCCGGATATACCTCTAATTGCGGCGTGCCTGCAAGCTTGTAATGCTGGGATGGCAACCATTCTGAAAAAATTTGCTCCCATGCTTTTTGTATCGCTTCCGGCATCGATCCGCGCACCTCAAATATGCCCCATTTAGAAGCGGGTATTTCTAACGCCAACAGCCCGTTAGGCACCTCGCCATTATACTCTGCGGCTATCCAATAATCGATCGTTTGTCCTGACTGGTCATCGCTGTGTGCGGTACATACACCGATCAAGCCTTTTAATGAGCCGTTGTTCAGTGATGATAATAACTTAACGGTGCCGTTTTGATGAACTTCCTCCCACATCTTAGCAATCCCTGTATGATTCTCTCCATTGACTAGCGAAAATGTCCGCTTGATTCCCACTACTTGAAAACGATCTTTTTCAATGATTTGGTGATTCATTGATTTTCCTCCCATCTCAAGATAAAGAAACGATTCTAGGCTTGCTTGTGTATGGCCACTATCTATTTGATTATAGCACATATGTTCGTGTGTGACTACCTATCTTTCTGTTTAGAAAAAATGTTTTTAGAAGCAAAAAATGATGGCAGATTTGAATGGGAAAAAGGGGCTCGACTGTTTAACAAGAACGGGGGACCGTTTTTTGACAACTGGGGGATTATTTAAATGTTATATTACATATAAATGGAATTTATTGTTCATTCAAAAGCAGAGCGGAGGCATGGCGGTGACTTGCTTTTGTTACGCCAAAGCGTACTAGATTTGAAATAAAATAGAGAAACTTTCAAACTATTTTCTAATAAATAACGAATATATGAATGAAAGGCTAGCCTTTGAAAGAAGTAGGAGTAGAAGTCAATGGAGAAAATAAAGGAATGGATCACCAAAGCCAAAAAAGGAGATCGCAATGCCGCTAACCAGCTTGTCAGTTTTTATTATAAGGATCTATATGCTTATATTTACAGGCAGACATTAAACAAGGATTTAGCAATGGATCTAACCCAGGAAGCATTTATCAGCATGCTTCGTTCGATCCGTTCGTATGACGAGAGAAAGGCGTCATTTCGAACGTGGTTATATCGAATTGCCACTTACCAAACGATCAACTACTATCGCTCAAAATATTACAAACAGCAATCAATTGTGACGGAGATCGATCACGAGTTAGGGCAAGAAGAAGATTTTACATTGAAGCTGGAATACAAGGAGGAGGTTGAGCGGATTTTAGCGGTATTGAATACGTTTGAAGCGTCTGTCCAGCAAATTTTCCGTCTTAAATTGTTTGGTGAATATACTTTTGCTGAAATTGCTGCTGTCACTGGCTTAACGGAATCGACAGTGAAAACGAAATTTTATAGTACCGTAAGAAAAATAGGCAGTAACATAGCGATTGTCGATTGGAAGCAGGATTTTCTTTCTATCTGTTGAATGTTCGAAAAGGCGAAGAGAACGTTGGGAGGACTTGTATGATGAAACGATTCACATTTGCTAAAAAAGCCGGCACCGCCATGACAAAATACAACTCCAAGTTACCGAGCTATACGAGAATAACGAAACTAACCGAATCTGCCGTCATCGGCTGCATGTACATTGAAGCGAACGGAGTGGTCGGCTATCATGAAGCGCCAGTGCCGCAGCTGTTTCTTGTTGTACAGGGGGAAGGCTGAGTGACGGGGGCGGATCGCAAAAAAGTGTTTGTCAAAAGTGGAGAGGCGGTGTTTTGGGAACAAGGCGAATGGCACGAATCGGGAAGCGATCAAGGAATGGCCGCGATGATTGTTCAGTCTGAACATTTGACACCGAAATATCTCATACAATTGCAAGTATCCGAGTGAGTAATTTGATTTATAAGAATCAAGTGAACCGAAAACGGCGCGGTCAAATCACCGCGCCGTTTATCTTGGCGTTTCTTGAAAGGTAATGCCTATTACTCGCTCTGTTGCGGTGTTAAATTGGATATTGACAAAAACACCAAATTCTTTCTGGTTGGTTCTCAGCCATAGCTTAAATTTTTCCGTCGTCACATTCGCTTGTTGGTCGCGGCCAATATGGAGGTAGTCGACGATTTGGGCGTTTGGATATTTTTCCTTTGTTTTTTGAAGAGCGAGTCTTCCCCATTTGGCATATGGTGGCATTTCGGTTTGGGCGATCGCGTGATGGACGATTTCAATCGGTTGGATGCCCATCCCCGCAACTGACCAGACACTGAGAGCGAATAAAGTGATCCATCTGTTTTTCATATATAATAAAACCTTTCTTTTTTTATGTTTAGCGTGCACGATGCTTGTCAGATTATTCATCCTCTCTAAAACGGAGAAAGAAAATGACGGTTCATGATGCAGCTGTTTGATGTGTATCGCTCTCCGTTTTTAATAGTGCGGGCAAAGAAAGAAGATGCTTGTCTGCTTATAAAATTCTGTTGTCCGATTCGCGTTTTCACTCGTCTGTAAAGGGAACTTTTTCATTTATTACAAAAAATTCAATATCGATTGAAACCTTTTTGCGTTTTGAACGTTAATATTATGGAAGATAAGCGGCGAGGTTGAGAACTAAAAAATATGGAATGTGTTGCAGCATGTGATCTATGTTTCAAACAGAAGATCAGCTGATGGAAAGCATGAGCATACGGTTCCCTGTCCCTTAAAGCTGGAGCGAATGCCGTCTATTTATGAAATTCGAAGGAGTGCATGAGGAATGAACTTTTTTAAAAAATTGAGCTATAGCGTAGGGGATGTCAGACGTTATCCGGACATGGTGGCGCAAGGCGCAGGAAAAGCTTTTTTATATTTGCTTTTATTTGCGCTTTTGTTTGGTACGCTGAATAGCATCATTGTCGGCTATCAATTTAATCAAAGCATCGGCCATTTTACCGGAACATTAGAAAGCAAAATCCCGGAATTCACCTTTCAAAACGGAGAGTTGAATGTAGAAGGAACGATGCCGATTGTGTTGGATGATTCTAAAAATGGCGCTGTCATTATCGATACGACGGGCCAAACAACAGAAGATCGTTTAAATCCGTACTCGTCGGGAGTGCTGATTTTAAAGGACCGGATGATTAGCAAGCAAGCTGGAGGGCAAACACAAGTTTTCTTATTTCGTGATTTTCAAGGCGTAACGTTTGATAAACAAGATCTGGTCGGCTTTTTGCCATATTTAAAATGGCTCGCTCCCATTGTGGCAGTGATTGCTTGGATCGGCTTTTTCATTGGCAAAATATTCAGCGCTTTATTTTTAGCGATTATCAATCTGGTGATCTCTAAGCTACAAAAAGCGAACTTGCCTTTTGGCCGGCTATACAGCTTGAGCATTTATTCATTATCTTTGCCGATCATCCTTGATCTGATCTTTAAGCTGTTCCATTTCCGTTTACCGGGATTGATTTATTATATCGTTGCGTTAGTATATAGCTGGCTGGCGATTAACCAAATCAAAAAACAAGCGGGAGAGGCTTTTTAACAGATCGGATCCCCTTTTGTGTGGGATGAGAGCCGTCCGCTAAGCCGCGCTTCGTCTTTGTTAAAGAAGCGCTGTTGCTCGAAAAATCAGCTGCGGTAGGAGATTGGTATGAATCGTGAATCATGATCCTAAGATAGGGGCTGTCCCAAAAGTCAGGGTAACTGACCTTTTGGACAGCCCCTCATTTTTTCGATTTAAAAAGGACACAAAAATCATCCTTTCTAGTAAAATGAAGTTGCGACACAACATTACAGAAAGGACGATTTTTTATGAGCAATCAAATGATTACTCCTGGAAAGGATCACACACAGCCTCTAGATGGAAAAGAAGAAAAACTCCTGCAAAACTTAGTATGTTTTTTTGATGAGGCTGAGCGAAGGCATGGGGATGGCCCAGCTGCCAAATCGTCTCAAAAATAGACAGGCGGCATTTATTACGCGGAAACTGACAGCTGAAAATGTTACACTTTTTCCTCTTTGCGGTGAGCTGTGGCCTGCTTAAGCCACATGTTTTTTGGGTGCCATATTGGCTGAATGAGTCGGCTTAAACTATAGCCAAGCATTCCGCCTAACGTATTTAAAATTAAATCATCGATGTCAAAGCTTCCTAATTCAAATAATAGCTGCATCACTTCGTATGTAAAGCTTAAACACAAGGTTGCAAGCATGGTAGCAGAAAAGCTGCGAAAGCGTGTCGACAGCAATGGAAGCATCCATCCGAAAGGAATAAAACCGATAATGTTTCCAGCTAAGTTTTCAATTTTAATGTTTAAATTGACATCGGCAAAGAATAAATAAAAAATAATGGTTTTCAGGGGAGTAAAGTTGCTTGAATGCCATTGGTTTTGAATGGCGCTGAAGTCGAAATGGTAGATCATTTCTTTCCAAGAGACATATTTAAATAAGACCATTTTCGTGAGAATAAATAAATAGAGACAAAATAGCCATACGAACATTTGATAAAAAAACTTTTTCATTCACTTGCGACTCCTAAAGTTCATCGTTTTATTTTTTTAGCGTTTGAACCGTGCTGATCACTTCCGCCCATATGTTTATGTTTCAGCTGCTTCTGTGCTTGGAGCGCAACGGCATTGTACGCTTTATTACCATGTTAAATGATCATCGTTTTTATTTCAATCATTTCCCGAAATAGTTGGTAGTCAATCGCGGCAGCTGCTATAGAATGAGGAAGATGGAGATGAGGAAAACGTTTGTAGGCCTACCTCCCCGGCTGTCGTCGGAGATGAATGCAGACAGATCATTTCGCTTTCATCTCGCGTCACTGGCCTCGCACGTCCGCTCACGGTCTTCTTTTAGCTTCACCTGTTTTTATCTTGTCTAACCGTTTTCAAGCCCGTTCGATCGGGAAAATCAGCTGCTTAAAAAGGGAAGACAAAGCTCATTTTGCACCTTATCTACAATGAGAGATCCATGAAAAGTTTGTAGAGATCGGAAAAAATCCATTACTTTCTTTTCCAAAAGGTATTTGCAAAGAAAATCCCCTTGCGGATGGGGCGCAAGGAGATCGGCTGCTCACTTAGACATTTTTCATTCTTTTGATAAAAATGATGATATAAATCATTAGGGTAATAATGGTGAGCGCAGGACCTATATTCATTAAGGTTAAAAAGTTGCCGTAAAACCATCCTTCTTGAGCGAATAAGGAAACCGGCAAAACATGGGCCGAGCTATTGGCATGATAGACGGGTTCCCATAAAAGAAAAGTAAAAAATCCTGCTAAAAATCCGTGAATAATGCGAGAAATGAAAAAAGGCTTAAAGCTGATATCGCTTTGTGCTAAAAGGCTGGCGACTTGAGCTTGTACACTAAGACCGCTGAAAGCAAGAATAAAGCTTATAATAATGGCTTTATGCATTAAAGAGACTCCCTGGACTTGGCTTGTCATTTGCCCGCCTAACGTGATCTCAAATAAGCCGGATATAAGAGGGGTGCTCAATGCTTCTGGCAAATGGAACAAACGAAGCGCATATGCTACTAGTTCTCCTAAAAACTGGGTAATATGTAGACTCGATAGCAGCCTATTGATGACAGAAAACAAAATGATAAAACCGCCGATCATTAATAAAGTATGAACAGAAGAGATGACGGCATCCCCGAGCAGCTTGCCAATCGGTCTTTTTTCTTTCATACGTGTGGTATGCAAGGCGGAAAAGGCTCTGCGCAATAGTGCTTCGTCTCTGGCCTCCTTTGGATCTTGTGGCTGCTCCTTTCCGTAAAACCTCATCATAAGGCCAATACATATGTTTCCTAAATAATGCGATAAAATCAAGACGGCGCCAAGCTGTGCATTATGAAAAAACGAGATGGATACGGCACCGATGATAAAAAGTGGACTGGATGAATTTGTAAAACAGACCAACCTTTCTGCCTCCACTTTACTGAGTTGTTTTTCTTGCCGCAATAGTACAGTGAGTCTTGCGCCTGTCGGAAAGCCAGAAACCATTCCCATCGCCCATACAAATCCCCCGACGCCGGGAACCTTAAATAGGGGCTTCATGAGAGGTTCAAGTATAACACCGATAAATTTTACAACCCCAAAATTAATCAGCAATTCACAGATAATGAAAAAAGGCAGCAGCGAAGGAAAGACGGTCCCCCACCAGATTTTCAGTCCCTGCTTTGAAGCATTGACGGATTCCTGCGGGAAGGAGACGAGGGAGACGGCAATAAAAGTAGCTGCTAAGGCTAATACGATCGTTTTGAATCGGGAACGGGACACTTCTCAATCCTCCTCAAATGGATAAGCTAATGTTGCTGTTATAAAGTTTATTTGCGATGAGAGTAGATTAGAACTGATGGCACCGTGTTTGTCCGCTGCCATCAAACCTTGGTTAGAAAAGGGGCGTGGAAGTGACCGCCGCCGGCAAAAGGATGGAAATACTCTTTGACGTTCGATCAACTTTCACTATCGATGAAACGTAATCTTTGAAGATGTGATGTTTCGGCGGGGCAGACGCGTAAATGATGAACCGTTTGACAATCCCATCAATGGACCTGAAAGCGTTTTGACAAAAGCAAGTTCACATAGATGGGCCTTTGCCCGTCGGTTTTCAGAAATGATCGTTCCATCTAGAAACGGTATGGTATGATCGATAAGAAAACGTTTGAGGCAATCAAAAAAATAGGAAAAAGAGCAGAAGGAAAAGGAAGAGGAAAAATAGAATAAAAAACAAGAACATATATTCCTGTATTGATGAATCTATGCTATAATAAAGATGCACAGCTATATGCAGGGTGGGAGCGGCCTACTCCCTTAGAGAAGGGAGGTGCCGCTGATGATATCTGTGACCGATACACTGACGCTAATGATTGCTTTTGCATCATTAATGGTAGCTGTTATCGCTGTAGCGAGAGACAAAAAATAACCCACCCTGCTCGCCTTAAGTGAGGGTGGGTTACAACCGCCTGTTTTCGGCCGCTGCACGTCTTGCAGTCAGCTGTGTATTGAATGGACATTGGTTGCCGCCAATGTCCTATTTTTATTTTATGCTTTATACGTTTATTATACGCATAAAAGTGTCGGAATGACAAGGAATTTCTCTTTGTGCGAAGCCGCAGGTGAGACGGTTGGTGTTAAATCGTAAATATTACGATTTGTACTTTATTCATTTATCAGGAACCAACAAATGCAGGGAGGGGATCGAAAAATGTTTCCCAATTCCGGCTCATTTCCTGAGCGGTAAGTAAACATTGGTCTAACGAATCTTCTATTTCTTCTTGATTCATCTCGATGCCGATAAAGACGAGCTCGGTCATGCGGTCGCCATATGTTTGATCCCATTTTTCAAGAAGTTCAGGGTTCTCCATTAAAATTTGTTGGCGCTCAGCTTCAGGATAAGCAGCGACCCATTCGCCCGCTCCTTGGATCACGATCGATGTGCCCGCTTGTGATAGAAGGCCGCATACATCATTTCTTGACGCAAGCCAAAAAAAGCCCTTGGCGCGAATCACTTCAATTGGCCAATTCTCAAGCCATTTCATAAATCGTTCCGGATGAAAAGGTTGTCTTCTCCGATATACAAAAGAGGAGATGCCATATTCTTCGGTTTCTGGAGTATGCTCTTCATTCAACTCTTTGAGCCAGCCGGCCGCTTGGCTGGCACTTTCGAAATCGAATAAATGCGTGTTTAAAATTTCGTCTAACGCTACTTGGCCAAATGTCGTAGGGATGATTTTCGCTTCCGGATTCAGTTTTTTTAGCATATTTTCAAGCTCTTTTGCCTCTTCGGGATGAATTAAATCGATTTTATTAAGCAAAATGACATTAGCAAATTCGATTTGGTCGATTAACAAATCAGCTACTTCGCGTGTATCTGAATCATCGACAGCTTGCTTGCGATCGAGCAAGCTCTCTCCAGAAGAAAAATCGTTCCAAAATCGGTTAGCGTCGACAACGGTGACCATCGTATCTAAACGACATTTTTTAGTGAGATCAATTCCTAAATTTTCATCTATGTAGGTAAAAGTTTGCGCTACCGGAATCGGCTCGCTGATTCCTGAAGATTCAATGACGATGTAATCAATTCCCCCTGCGTCTACTAATCTTTCTACTTCCTTCATTAAATCATCGCGCAATGTACAACAAATACAGCCGTTTTGAATTTGAACAAGCTTTTCTTCTGTTCGGGAGAATCCCCCTTGTTTAATCAATTCCGCGTCGATATTCACTTCACTCATATCATTCACAATAACGGCAATTTTTTTGTTTTCACGATTATGCAAAATATGATTGAGTAAGGTGGTTTTTCCAGAGCCTAAATAACCGCTTAATACAGTAACTGGCACTTTTTTCATGATAAGTAACTCCTCCCTTTGGTAAATCGTAATTATTACGTTTTAACAACGTCAATCATACAAGAAAATAAGAAAAATAGCAACTACGAGAATGAAAGGGAGGTATAGATATCGTTCATTCTATCTTTGAGCTGCCATGATCGGATAGATTTTTCAAGATCAGTTCATCGCTTTCATCGTTTTTTATTATAGAGAGATACGATGAGAAAATTACACTTATAGCTAACCGATTCAAATTTTCCAACGGTCGCCCGACTAGCGAAATCAGATCATCTGCGCACTTGGCGACAAATGTTGACGGAGCAATTGATATTTCATAGTCATATTTTTGTGGACAATCTATGTATATATGTTAATAGGAAAAATTACGATTTGTTAAGAAGAAATGAGAGCATGAATGGAGGAAATGAATGTGAAAAAGGCGATGTCTCATACAATCAATGATGGACTAGCGTTTGTTCTTTTATTGTTATTTTTATATTTATTCTTTTTTTATGGAATGGGGAATACGAATTTTACATTGCCGAAAGAGTGGGCGATTGTCCATACTATGTTTTTAAGCATTGTTTTAGAAGCGATTCCGTTTATTTTAGTAGGCGTCTTTGTATCCGCTTTGATTCAAACCTTTATTTCAGAGGATACGCTGCGGCGTTGGCTTCCGAAAAACCCGTATGTGGCCATTGTATCTGCCGCCTTTTTCGGAATCATTTTTCCCGTTTGTGAGTGTGCGATTATTCCAATTGTAAGAAGGCTGATTAAAAAAGGAATGCCGCCAGCAGTTGGCATGACATTTTTGATGAGTGCGCCCATCATCAATCCGATTGTTTTCCTCTCGACCTACTATGCGTTTCAGCAAAAAAGCGAAATCGCTTTTGCTCGCGTGGGCCTTGCTTTTTGCGTTTCTGTGTTGGTAGGCTTGCTTTTATACCGCTTTTTTCAACATAAGACTCCGCTCAAACCAACAGCCTCTTCCTCGCACGAACATATTCATTCTACAAATAAATGGAAAGAAACGTTGCATCATGCCAGCGAAGAATTTTTTGACACGGGAAAATATTTAATCATTGGCGCGTTTTTAGCCAGTTTATTGCAAACGTTTCTTAATCGGAACGAATTGCTGCAAATTGGAGCCAATGAACTCATCTCTCCTGTTGTGATGATGGGTTTTGCTTATTTGCTCTCGCTTTGCTCGGAGGCCGACGCTTTTGTGGCTGCTTCGTTTAGTCACACCTTTTCTACAGGCGCGATTTTAGCGTTTCTTATTTATGGAGCCATGCTTGATTTGAAAAATACCTTGCTGCTGCTTGCTTATTTTCGAACACGGTTTGTCATTGCGTTTATTCTCGTGTTGACATGTGTTGTTTATTTGGTTGTTTGGCTCTATCAAACAATCTTTATCCATGGATGAGGAGGTGAAGGAAGTTGAATAATCAGCTTTTTTTGCGGGGAGTTCTGCTCGTGGGCTTTGCGTTAGTCATGTTTAAATTAATCGTAACAGGGCAAATCCAGCAATTTATTGCACCAAAGATGTTTCCTTTCCTTTATTTTGCGATGGGCGTACTGTTTATTCTTGGCATTTTTCAAATTTGGCGAAGTGATCATCACGATCATGCGGTTGGTTGTGAATGTGGCCATCATAAGGATAATCATCCTCTAAAGACGTGGATGATTTATCTTTTATTCATTGTGCCCATCATCACAGGTTTAATGTTTTCAAGTCAAGTATTGGACAGCTCGGTCGCTGCCAAGCGCGGTGTGCAAATGGGTGGGGGGCAGAAGCAAAGCGATCCATCAGCGAATGCTCAAACGCAATCCTTAACCGAATCAGCACAGACCGAACAGCAGCCAGCCGAAAAAAGCATTGACAAACAGCAGCTCGCTAAGAAGTTAAAATCTGCGAAAAAGATAGAGTTTACGAATGAAAACTATTTAGCCACTCTGGAAATCATTCATAATCATGTTCAAGAGTTTATTGGGAAAGAGATTCAACTTACCGGATTTGTCTATCGCGAACCTGATTTTCCAAAAGGGGAAGCAGTCATTGCGCGATTTGCTGTTACTTGCTGTGTTGCCGATGCTTCCGTTTATGGAATGCTATCAAACGGAGAACAGCTAAAAGAGCTCAAGCCGGATGAATGGGTAGAAGTAAAAGGAGTCATCGGCCAAACAACGTATGAAGGAAATATCCTTCCTTGTATCAACATCAAAACAGTGAAAAAAGTTCAACAGCCTGATGAGCCTTATGTTTATGACCGCACTCCTTACTGATATCCATTTTAAAGACACCGTGAGCGCGAATAACAGCAAAACAAAAGCGATGGCGTTCATCACCCGCTCCGTTAGACTCGAGGTAATCAGCGCGCCGCCCGCTAATGTGCCAACAAAGGAGGCTGCTCCTCCGATGGCGATCAGTGCGAAAAAAAGTGTGCCCAACATGATCCCTTCTTAATCTGTTAATCTAAAAAATGGATCCAACGAACACCATGGGTACATTTTCTATACTACCATTTATTTCTGGATCGTTGCATAGATCATATGACACAATATATGGAAAGCGAAAGAGGAAATGTTCTATTTCCCCGGCAAGCGCAAATTGCGACAAAAAAGCAGGAGAATCGGGGGGCGGTGCTGCGAATTTTGTAAAGGGAAGATAGAGGAAAAAGTTTGATTCTCTCTGTTTTCTGGAATTTAGTAAAATAACAAGCAGATAAACAACGGTTATATGCTTATAGGGCTTTTTGGACAGTTTCTTATGATAATGAATGTAATACATCATGTAGTTAAGAATAGAAAATTGTTTCTATATTTTTCTATTTCTACAACTTGAGAAGCCAACACGGGTTTCTATGTGAGCGAGTAACGATTCATCTAGCAAGAGAACAATAAAACGAATCGGTTTTATCATCTGTTACTGAAGCAAAACTTATGTAGCAAGAAAGGGGAGGAACGGGGTGATTCTCGAAACACCACGATTGATATGGAGACCATTTACCGATAGCGATCTGTTCGCTTTACATAGCATTTTTTTTGATCAAGACATGATGAAGTTTTATTCGGCCCCTTTTACTGTGGCGCAAACCCAAGATTGGATTTAACGAAATTAAAAAAGGTATCATAAGCGCTGCTTTTATTTAATGTGAAAATTTGGATGTTCGCTCTCTATCAAAGAAAGGAGACATGTAAATGGAAGAAATTGTGGCGCCAATGACATTTGAACATTTACAGGAATGTATCGAACTGTATATAAGAGTGTTTCATCGTGAGCCTTGGAATGAGAATTGGACGTATGAGGCGGCTCGAGAGCGGCTCACCGATTTATTGCATACGCCTAAGTTTATCGGATTTGTATGTAAACAGCGTGAAGCGATCCTTGGTTTTATCGCTGGCCACAGCAAAGCGAGCGATCAGGGGATGGCGTTTTATCTGGCGGAGTTGTGCATCGATCAGAAAGCCCAAGGGAAAGGATATGGCTCTCAACTGCTGCAAGTTCTTGAGGAGGAACTACAGAAGCAACACGTCAAAAGCATCTATTTGTTAACATCCGCTTACGGAGCGGCGGCAGCGTTTTATCGAAAAAACGGCTACACCGTCCGCGCTGACCGGATCGTGATGAAAAAGAGCCTTTGACCGCTTTTGCGGCTGCCTGTTGCTTTTCGCCGAGCGTCAGGGTATTGTGAATTCAGCTGCTTGCAGATACAAACGGCTGGAGTGAATCCGTATGATAGAGGAGATAGCCAGATGATGTCTCAAAATGACAGCATAGCATAAATATAGTACATCCATGAGATCATTAGCTGGCGCGAAATGAAAACAAGCATCGATTTTTGTGATCCGACAACACGCTTCTGCGGCGAAAAGCAGAGCCGTAACAAAACGAATCTTTGATTTTATTTCAGCTAAGCGCGGCTTGCTATTTTTTTAAGATGCCTAAATATTCGATCCAAGGTCCGACATCTTCCTTGTATCTTTTGGCCATCACTCTGACAATTTGGGCGATGTGGGTCAAATCATGGACAGCCCAAGTAGACAGCAGTTCTCGCAGCTTTACAGGACCAAAAGCTGGATGAATCCCGGTCCATTCAAAATCGGTTTCTGGGCCGATGAGATGGTTTAGCTTGGCGAGATTTTGTTCACGCAACTCTTGAAATAAACGCAGCTTTTCTTCGATGGTCTCTCCTGAGTGTTCTTTTAAATGGCTGAATCGGTCGAAAACGGGAAAGGTTTTATCTCCGTGTTCTTGAAGAATGATTTCAAGCCTTGGAATCCAATTCGTTTTCTCAGCTTCTATCAGATGCTCGATAACTTCTGTCGCATTCCATGTGCCTTCTCCCTCGCGGCATTGCAACCATCCAGCGGATAATCCGGATAAAAAATTCTCCAATGTTTTCGGCGTGCGCTGCAGTAATTCAATGGCTTCTTGTAACTGAAAGTTCATAGAAATAGCTCCTTTCATCATTTATTAATAACTTACCATAATCAGCGGATGATGCAAATAGAATGACCGAAGACTTGACGAATAGCAGAACGGATACGCAACAAAATGTGATGAAAACAGAAAACGATGGAATGGATGATAGGCTTATATCGAGTTTTTGCGGCTGAATCCCTTGAGAATATTTTTTTCGTTCGCCGGCGACAATGGATGATAGAAATTCCGATGAAAAGAGGCCAAAAGAAAAATGTCCGAGCTAGCAGGATTCCTTTGACCAATGCCGAAATTAGTACACACAAGACACGAGACGAAAGGGGAACACATATGCCAATCGTGAATCCAAGCCGCGAAGAAATCGGCGATATGTTGCAAAAAGCAAAGCGCATTGCTGTTGTAGGTCTGTCCAATAATCCAGAACGCACGTCATATATGATCGCTCAAGCGATGAAGGAAGCAGGATATGAGATTATTCCTGTCAATCCAACCATTGATGAATGGGAAGGGATTCCGGCTGTTAAATCATTAAAGGACATTGACGGACATGTGGATATTGTGAACGTGTTTCGCCGTTCAGAGCATTTGCCGGAAATTGCCCGTGAATTTGCACAAATCGATGCCGATGTGTTTTGGGGGCAGCTGGGTGTAGCCAATGAGGAAGCCTATGAATTTCTCAAAGAAAAAGGATATACAGTTGTGATGGATCGCTGCATTAAAGTAGAACATGCTTTAACGAAAAAGAATTGAATGGAATCAAAACGGCCATCTTTAGTTGTGAAAGATGGTCATTTCCATTTTCGACAAAAATTTTGCGTGTTCGGCTGAAAACGGTAAAATAGGCATAGACGTTTTGCAAATTTATGCTACAATAAAACAGAAACAAACGTTCTTGTTTTTGAAAGGGGTATGTTCGTGACAAATCAGCAACGATATGAATATAACGATGATGCGATCCAAGTGCTTGAAGGGCTTGAAGCGGTGAGAAAACGTCCGGGAATGTATATCGGCAGCACCGACAGCCGCGGCCTGCATCATCTTGTATATGAAATTGTCGATAACTCCGTTGATGAAGCGTTGGCGGGGTACGGAAACTATATTCTCGTCAAAATACATAAAGATAATAGCATCACGGTGCTTGACGAAGGCCGGGGAATGCCGACGGGCATGCATAAGCTTGGCAAGCCGACTCCGGAAGTGATTTTAACCGTCTTGCATGCAGGCGGCAAATTCGGACAAGGCGGGTATAAAACAAGTGGCGGTTTGCATGGAGTCGGGGCCTCGGTCGTCAACGCTTTATCGGAGTGGCTTGTTGTCACGATTCATCGCGATGGATTTATCTATCGGCAGCGGTTTGAAAACGGTGGAACGCCCGTGACGACATTGGAGAAAATCGGAACGACATCGAAAACGGGGACGATGATCCAATTTAAGCCGGACTCCAGCATCTTTAGCACGACGTCGTTCAATTATGAAACGCTCAGCGAACGGCTAAGAGAATCGGCCTTTTTATTAAAAGGACTGAAAATTGAACTAATCGATGAGCGGACCGGCGCAAAAGAGAAATTTCATTATGAAAACGGAATTGAAGCGTTTGTTGCTTATCTCAACGAGGAAAAGGATGCTCTGCATCCAGTCGTGTATTTTGAAGGGCAGCAAAATGGCATCGAGGTGGAGTTTGCGTTTCAATTTAATGACGGCTATTCGGAGAACGTGCTTTCATTTGTTAATAACGTCCGCACAAAGGATGGCGGAACGCATGAAGCGGGCGCCAAAACAGCCATGACCCGCGTGTTTAATGAATACGCTCGCAAAACCGGCTTATTAAAAGAAAAAGATAAAAATCTAGAAGGTTCCGATATTCGCGAGGGACTCTCAGCGATTGTTTCTGTAAGAATCCCCGAGCATTTATTGCAGTTTGAAGGCCAGACAAAGGGAAAGCTTGGAACGAGTGAAGCTCGTTCAGCCGTCGATGCGATCGTCGCGGAGCATTTAACTTATTTTTTACAGGAAAATCCGGATATCAGTGCGATGCTCGTCAAAAAAGCGATAAAGGCTTACCAAGCGCGAGAAGCAGCGCGCAAGGCACGCGAGGAAGCGCGAAGTGGAAAAAAGAAAAAAGGAAAAGAAGCGGTATTAAGCGGCAAGCTGACGCCGGCCCAGTCGCGCAATCCGAACAAAAATGAGCTGTATTTAGTCGAAGGGGATTCGGCAGGCGGCTCCGCGAAGCAAGGACGAGATCGCCGCTTCCAAGCTGTGCTGCCTCTCAGGGGGAAGGTCATTAACACAGAAAAAGCGAAGCTGGCTGATATTTTTAAAAATGAAGAAATCAACACGATCATTCACGCGATCGGCGGCGGCGTGGGAGCCGATTTTTCCTTGGCCGATATCAACTACGATAAGGTGATTATTATGACCGATGCCGACACCGACGGCGCCCATATTCAAGTGCTGCTTCTTACATTTTTCTACCGCTATATGCGGCCGCTAATTGAAGCAGGCAAGGTGTATATCGCGCTTCCGCCGCTCTATAAAATTAGCAAAGGAGCGGGAAGAAAAGAAATCATAGAATATGCTTGGACGGATGAGCAATTAAAAGAAGCGGTGAAAAAATTCGGCAAAGGCTACACGATTCAACGCTATAAAGGTCTTGGCGAAATGAACGCTGACCAGCTATGGGAAACGACAATGAATCCAGAAACGCGTACGCTGATTCGCGTGCGAATTGATGATGCTGCCAGAGCGGAGCGGCGCGTCACAACGCTGATGGGAGATAAAGTCGAACCGCGGCGCAAATGGATTGAAGCGAATGTCCAATTTGGCTTAGAAGAAGATCTGAACATTTTAGATAACGAACATGTCGTAGCAGCAGAGGAGGGAGTCAGATGACCGAACGGTTATTGGATTTGCCATTGGAGGATGTGTTGGGCGACCGCTTTGGACGATACAGTAAATATATTATTCAGGAGCGCGCGCTGCCTGATGCTCGCGATGGACTTAAGCCGGTGCAGCGCCGCATCTTGTATGCCATGTATGTCGACGGCAATACAGCGGATAAGGGCTTCCGCAAAGCGGCGAAGACGGTCGGCAACGTGATTGGCAACTTCCATCCACATGGGGATTCGTCTGTTTATGAAGCAATGGTACGAATGAGCCAAGATTGGAAGCTGCGCAACATTTTGATTGAAATGCACGGAAATAACGGCAGCATCGACGGAGACCCTCCGGCAGCGATGCGTTATACGGAAGCGCGCCTCTCTGCGATTGCCGTAGAGTTGCTGCGAGATATTGAAAAACAAACGGTAGAGTTTGTCCCTAACTTTGACGACACAAGCGAGGAACCGGTCGTTCTGCCGGCGATGTTTCCGAATTTATTAGTGAACGGTTCGACCGGAATCTCGGCAGGATATGCTACTGAAATTCCTCCCCATCATTTAGGAGAAGTGATTGATGCTGTCATTATGCGAATTGATAAGCCAAATTGTACAGTGGATGAGATCATGACCGTTCTTCACGGTCCGGATTTTCCGACGGGAGGAATCATTCAAGGAAGAGAAGGAATCAAAAAAGCGTATGAAACCGGAAAAGGAAAAATTATGATCCGGGGAACAGCAACGATTGAAGCCGCAAAGGGCGGCAAGCAGCAAATTATCATTACAGAGCTGCCTTATGAAGTAAACAAGGCCAATTTAGTCAAAAAAATGGATGAGCTCCGTTTTGACCGAAAGCTTGATGGAATTGCCGATGTTCGTGACGAAACGGACCGCACGGGCCTTCGCATTGTCGTTGAATTAAAGAAAGAGGCAGATGCGGAAGGAATTTTAAACTATTTATATAAAAATACGGATTTACAGGTGCCGTATAATTTTAATATGGTTGCCATTCATAACCGTCGTCCGAAGTTGCTGAGCTTGCTTGAGCTGCTGGATGCCTACATTGAGCATCAAAAGGAAGTGGTTACCAATCGTTCGCGATATGAGCTGAAAAAAGCCCATGATCGCCAGCACATCGTCGAAGGATTGATGAAAGCATTATCCATTTTGGATGAGATCATCGCGACAATCCGGGCTTCGAAGGATAAGCGGGAGGCAAAAGACCGGTTAATGGCTCAATACGCGTTCACGGAAGCTCAGGCAGAAGCGATTGTGTCCCTTCAGCTTTATCGTTTGACTAACACCGATATTACGGCCCTAAAGCAAGAGGCGGAAGAGCTGGAGAAAAAAATCAGCGAGCTAAGCGCGATTTTGGCCAGTGAAAAAAAACTGTTGTCCGTCATTAAAGCGGAATTAAGAAAATTAAAAAAGACATATGCTGATGAACGAAGAACCGCCATTCAAGAGGAAATTGAAGAAATTAAAATTAATTTGGAAGTTATGATTCCGGCGGAAGATGTCATCGTTACTGTCACAAAAGAAGGATATGTGAAACGAACGAGCCTTCGCTCATATACAGCCTCTAATGGACAGGATTTTGGCATGAAGGAATCCGATCGGCTGCTGGCGCAGTTTGAGATGAATACAACGGATGTGCTGCTTTTGTTTACACGACAGGGAAGTTATATATATTGTCCTGTTCATGAGCTGCCGGATATTCGTTGGAAGGAGCTTGGTCAGCATATTTCCCATATGGTCCCGCTTGATCGGGAGGACGAGCTGGTCGCAGCGGTTTCCGTTCAGGATTTTGATCAGCCGCATGATTTGATGTTTGTCACCAAGCAAGGGATGGTCAAACGAACGCCGATCCAACAATATAAAGTGCAGCGTTATGGCCGACCGTTAGTTGCGTTGAATTTAAAAGAGCATGATGAGGTTGTCCATGTTTACATGACGGACGGACATCAAGATCTTTTTCTTGTGACTCACCAAGGATATGGGCTATGGTTTAGCGAAGAGGAAGTGAATCCGGTCGGTGTCCGAGCGGCAGGGGTGAAGGGCATTCAATTAAAAGAAAACGACTTTGTTGTCGCAGCACAGCCTATTTTTTCACCGGAGCAAGCCAAAATTGTCATCGCTACGCAACGGGGAGCAGTGAAAAAGATGGGGCTTGGCGAATTTGAAAAATCTTCGCGCGCTAAGCGGGGATTGGTGATGATTCGTGAATTAAAAACGAACCCTCACCGAATTGCGGCGGCGGCCATAGTGGAAAGCGACCCAAGCCAAATGGTGGTGCGGACGGAAAAAGGAGAAATAGAAGTGCTTGATCTGTCGCAGCTGAAGCTGGTTGATCGATATAATAGCGGGAAATTTGTCGTGGACCATGAAGAAGCAGGAGATGTTAAAGAAATGTGGCTCACCGATTTCCATCACGGAAGCTGACAGATAGCTAGAAATGGACATGGAATCGATAGACGAAGGATGAGCGGGAGGGGGAACGACGATGCGATTTAAGCGAAACGAAGCCTTTCGCTATCAATTCGGACAGCCGCTTTTGGGCACATTCCGCATCGCTTATATTGATGGAAAAGAGATGGACAGCGAAAAAGGAGCTGTTGAAATTTACGATATCAGTCCAAAGGGGATGAAGATCCGCACGGTATTTGACATTCCTCCGCGCCCGCGGGATGTCTGTATTCAAGTGACATTTATGCTTAACGATGTCGAATTCAATTTATTAGGAATCATCGTGTGGCAAAAGAGGGACTTTAGAGGTTACTTTTATGGATTGCAGCTGCACCTGTCACATGAACAGGAGGAAATCATGATTCGCGAACTTAAGCGATATGTGACACTTCGCCAGAGCGATTAGCAATCAATAGGCGTGTGCCCCCCATCCTCATGTTAGGAGGGGGGATTTTAATGTCAAGGATAAGGCAGACTGTCCAACTTTTTGGCGAAAATAAAAAATAGAAAGGCTCTTAGAAAGCCCGCGAGACATCGTGCCGCAACATGGGCCAATCGCTTTATTAGTGTGTACACGGCTTTATCATCATCAACAGCAAGTCTTTTTGTGGCTTGCTTTTTTTGTTTTTTCGTTTTTCGTTCCGAATAAAAATAGGATTGACTGCCTTGTATATACAGGTTAAAATGATGCCTAAAGAAAGTGCATGTATATACATGTCTATTTTTATATGAATGAAAGGGTGAACCATAATGATACCTTGGCAAGAGGAAGAGATTATTTTCGCACCATTGAATGGTCGGATTATACCGCTGGAAGAGGTACCGAATCCCACGTTTTCGCATAAATTTTTAGGAGACGGCATCGCGATTATGCCAAACGATGGACAAGTCGTTGCTCCAGTGGATGGCAGAGTGGCTAATATTTTTCGTTCCAAACATGCCATTGGAATTTTATCGAACAAAGGAGTAGAGATTTTGATTCATGTAGGGCTGGAGACGGTGCTGTTGAACGGAGAAGGCTTCACCGTCCATGTTAAAAGGGGAGAAATGGTGAAAAGAGGGGATTTGCTGCTATCATTTCATTTAAAAACGATCAAAAAAAGAGCGGCTAGCCTTCTAACGCCAGTTATTATCACCAATCATGAGCAGGCGGAGATTACGAAAATTGCTTCACGGCCAACATGCGTCGCAGGACAAAGCGCGCTGCTGCGGGTAATGGTCACAAGAACATGTCTGTTTCGTGTGAAATAAATAAGGAGGGATTTTTGTTGCTTGTTCAGTCTGAATATTTGCACTTTTGTAAAAAATATATGGATGTAGGTTGAGTTTCTTGGATCCCCCTCACTAAATCGCTCTATTCTATCGATTTTGTTATTCGAACGATGTGAGAATGAGAGAGTACATAAACGTCTCTTTAAAGATGAAACGAATGATCTCTGGATATGGGCGGTTGGAAAAGGTTCAATGATTTGCTTTTTTATCATGTATGCATGATAAAGACTTGAATCATATTCTTTTTTCTGCTCCTGTAAGGGCTTTAAGAAGAAGCGATTGGTTATTCAACCGTCCGGCCGCCGAAAATGAATCCGAACTTGATGTCTATAAGCACCTTTATCTTAAAAAATACTCTATGCCTTGCGCAGATGAATCATATCGTGAAAAGAGAACGAACATGATGATATACAGGCGATTTTTTTATTGACGAACTTGTATATACAGATTAAAATAAAAACATCTTGTATATACAAGTTTTGAAAGCGGTTAAAAGGAGAGTTCATGATGTTAAAAAAATGGTTTCGCAAAAAAGAAGAAACGCTCGTAGCGCCTTTAACTGGAAAAATAGTCGAGATCGAACAAGTTCCTGACCCAACGTTTTCCCAAAAGCTTATGGGGGATGGAGTAGCGATTGATCCTGCAGAGGGGATTGTCGTTTCGCCGGTTAATGGGGAAGTGATTCAATTTTTCCATACAAAGCATGCGATTGGCATTCGTTCAGATGCAGGGCTGGAGCTATTAATCCACGTTGGCTTAGACACCGTCATGATGAATGGGGAAGGGTTTGTTGGACATGTGAAAGTCGGCGACAAAGTCAAGGCAGGCGACCGCTTATTGACGTTTGACCTGGAGTTGGTTAAGGAAAAGGCGGCAAGCACGATCACACCGATTGTCATTACCAATATGGATGCTATTCAATCACTTGAAAAGAAGCCGCTTGAAAACGTGCAGGCAGGAACGGATTGGTTACTATTTGTCGTAGCAAAGTAGCATTTATTTTGTAAACGGTTACGGAGGGATCATCATGAGCATCAGCAAACAATCAGTCGAAAAGATTGTAGAGTCTGTTGGAGGAAAAGAGAATATTGTGGCGGCAACACATTGTGTCACCCGCTTAAGATTTGCATTAAAGGATGAGAGCAAAGTAGATAAAGAGACTTTAGAAAGTATTGATCTCGTCAAAGGTTCCTTTTCCGCAAACGGCCAGTTTCAAGTCGTAATTGGACAAGGGCTCGTTGATAAAGTGTACAACGAAATGGTGGAGTTGACGGGTATTGGCCGCGCGACAAAGCAAGAGATTAAAGATGCAGCGGAAGCGAAGCTAAACCCGCTTCAGCGCGCGATTAAAACATTAGCGGATATCTTTATTCCGATTTTGCCGGCGATTGTAACAGCGGGTTTATTGATGGGGATTAATAACATTCTAACAGGCCAAGGGATTTTTTACGAAAATAAATCGTTTGTGGAAGTGCATAAAGAGTGGGCCGATTTTGCTAGCATCATTAACTTAATTGCCAACACGGCGTTCGTCTTTCTACCAGGTTTAATCGGCTGGTCAGCGGTAACGAAATTTGGCGGCAGTCCATTGCTCGGTATTGTGCTTGGCTTAATGCTCGTTCATCCAGATTTGTTAAACGCATGGGGATGGGGAGCAGCGAAAGAAGAAGGAAAAATTCCTGTATGGAATCTGTTTGGATTGGATGTTCAAAAGGTAGGATACCAAGGGCAAGTATTGCCTGTATTAGTGGCATCGTACGTGCTGGCGAAAACAGAACTGTTTTTGCGCAAACGAATTCCTGATGCGTTTCAATTGTTGCTAGTTGCTCCGCTTTCGTTGCTTTTTACCGGCTTTTTAGCGTTTATCGCGATCGGGCCGATTACATTTGCCATCGGCAACGGAATTACGAGTGTATTTGTTTCCGTGTTTCATAATGTTCCTGCGATTGGCGGGCTTCTATATGGAGCGTTATATGCCCCTCTTGTGGTCACGGGGATGCATCATACGTTCTTGCCGGTTGATTTGCAGCTGATCACCAACACGGGCGGAACATTTTTATGGCCGATTCTTGCTCTTTCGAATATCGCTCAAGGTTCAGCAGCGTTAGCGATGATGTTTTTAGCAAAAGATGAGAAACTGAAAGGGTTATCATTCACATCTGCTGTTTCAGCTTATTTAGGAATCACGGAACCGGCCATGTTTGGAGTGAATTTACGCTTCCGTTATCCATTTATTTCAGCGATGATTGGAGCCGCGGTTGGCGGAATGTTCATCACGCTCAATAAAGTGATCGCAGCTTCCATCGGCGTGGGCGGTCTTCCTGGTTTCTTATCAATCGTTCCGCAAAAATGGGCGCCGTTTTTCATTGGAATGGCGATCGCGATTGTGCTGCCATTTGTTCTAACGTTTGTGTTGGGAAAAATTCACAAAGACTATAATTAATAGAACTATGTTCTAAATAATCAATATAAATAACTAAAGATTCATACCATTGGTGAATGACCGCCAATGGTATCGTTTTTCCCGATAGTCGCAAAATTATAAACGAGGTGATATTCATTGAAGCAACCATGGTGGAAAAAATCCGTTGTTTATCAAATTTATCCGAAGAGCTTTAAAGATACGACGGGAAATGGAATAGGAGATTTGCAAGGGATTATCGAAAAATTAGACTATTTAAAGACATTAGGGATTGACGTCATTTGGCTGACGCCTATTTATGCTTCGCCACAGCGAGATAACGGCTATGATATTAGTGATTATTTTAGTGTCCATCAAGATTATGGAACAATGGCGGACTTCGAGCGTCTGCTTGCTGAAGCTCATCAACGCGGTATCAAAGTGATTATGGATATGGTCGTCAACCACACCTCAACCGATCATGAGTGGTTTCAGCAGGCGCGTTCGTCAAAAGAAAACCGCTACCGTCATTTTTATATTTGGAAGGATCCTAAACCAGACGGCAGCCCTCCAACAAACTGGACGTCCAAATTTGGCGGATCGGCTTGGGAGTATGATGAGAAAACGGGGCAATATTATCTGCACTTGTTTGACGTCACTCAGGCGGACTTGAATTGGGAAAATGAAGAACTGCGCAAAACGATTTATGAAATGATGCATTTTTGGTTTCAAAAGGGCGTCGACGGTTTTCGCTTGGATGTCATTAATTTGATTTCGAAAGATCAACGTTTTCTCGATGATGATGAATCCTTGTCGTTGGGGGACGGCCGCCGATTTTATACAGACGGTCCGCGCATTCATGAGTTTTTGCAGGAAATGAATCGGGAAGTGTTTGCAAAATATGATATTATGACGGTGGGGGAGATGTCATCGACCACCATTGATCATTGTATTCAATATACCAATCCAGCGCGAAACGAATTGAATATGACATTTAACTTTCACCATTTAAAGGTAGACTACCCAAATGGTGAGAAATGGGCGGCGGCTCCATTCGATTTTCTGGCTTTAAAACAAATTTTATCTACTTGGCAGGTGGAAATGAATAAAGGAGGAGGCTGGAATGCCCTCTTCTGGTGTAATCATGACCAGCCGAGAATCGTGTCGCGCTATGGTGATGATCAAGTCTATCATAAAGAATCAGCGAAGATGCTGGCGACCGTTATTCATATGATGCAAGGAACACCTTACATCTATCAAGGTGAAGAAATCGGCATGACCAACCCGAAGTTCGAGAGAATTGAAGAATACCGCGATGTGGAAACCTTAAATATGTATAAAATTTTACTGGAGCAAGGAAAAACAGAAGCAGAAGTACTTGAAATTTTAAAATGCAAATCGCGGGATAATTCACGGACACCGATGCAATGGGACGATAGTCCGCATGCGGGATTTACAACTGGAACTCCTTGGATTTCTGTCGCACCGAATTTTAAAGAAATTAATGTAAAAAATGCATTAGAGGATCCGACATCGATTTTCTATCATTACAAGCGTTTGATTGAATTGCGAAAAAACTATGAGATTATTACAACAGGAAACTATCAGTTATTGCTAGAGGATCATCCGCGAATTTTTGCTTATGCGCGCAATGGAAATGGCGAAAAGCTGCTGGTAGTAGCCAACTTTTTTGGCGGCCAAGCGACCTTTATTTTGCCAGACGAGTTGGATATAAGCGGATATACAAGCCGCATCTTGCTTTCCAACTATAATGACTCCTCTGAGCATGTACAAGAAATTATGTTGCGTCCATATGAGGCGATTGTGTATCATTTAACAAAATGATACAATACAATTCGGTGATGACCATGAAGGAAAATAAATTTTTAGCGATTTACAACGATCTTTTGCTTCAGATTCGCAAAGGCGCTTTTCAACCGAACGAAAAGCTGCCTTCTGAAAATGAACTGTCCCAGCAATATCGAACATCGCGCGAAACCATTCGCAAAGCGCTCAATCTTTTGTCAGAGCATGGCTATATTCAAAAAATAAAAGGAAAGGGGTCCATCGTATTAGATGTCGGGAAATATGACTTTCCTGTCTCTGGACTTGTCAGCTTTAAGGAATTGGCGCAAAAAATGAACAAGCCGGCAAGAACGATCGTACATGAACTGGAACTGATTGAGCCTGATGAATATATTAAACGGCAATTGGAAACCGAAAATAAGGAAAAAGTATGGAAAGTGATTCGTGCTCGGGAAATTGAAGGAGAGAAAATTATTTTAGACAAGGACTTTCTTTGCCAAAAATTTGTTCCAATATTGACTCGCGACATTTGTGAAAATTCAATTTATGAATATGTGGAAAACGAACTAAAGCTTCGCATTAGCTTTGCCAAAAAAGAAATGTTTGTTGACCGAGTGACAGCTGAGGATCAAAAATATTTGGATTTAAACGGCTATGAACATGTAGTCGTTGTGAAAAATTTTGTCTACTTAGAAGATGCGAGCTTATTTCAGTTTACTGAGTCAAGACATCGACTCGATAAATTTCGGTTTGTTGATTTTGCCCGGCGTACTCATCACCCGCACCTGCTTCCATAAGCACGTGCGTTTTTTTTCGGTAATACAATTTAATAAAACTATGTGCTAAATAATCAATAAATGGAGTAATAGTTTAAAGCATTTATGGCTATCCTTCTAACATAAGGATGGTGAATATCAAATTGGAAGGAACATGGGTTTCATTATTGCCGTTTCTCATTGTCATCCCGCTTGCTATTTGGCTTCGAGAAATTCTGCCGGGACTCGTTGCTGGTTTGTTGATCGGAGCATTTTTTCTAGAAAAACATTTCCTTTTAGCGATTGAGCAAGCCGTTCAGGCAACGCTGCAGGCAGCAACGGAAATGAGTCATATCCAGGTGCTTGCTTTTCTTTATTTATTTGGCGCCTTAGTCGGAATAATGCAGATTACCGGCGGAATGAAAGGATTTGTGCAATGGATCAGCAAAAAAATTCATTCTCGGCGCCGCTTGCTATGGTTTATTTGGCTTACCATTCCCTTTACGTTTTTTACACCGATGTTTCGTATCATGCTGATCGGTCCTGTTATGAAATCGTTGCTCGACAAGTTTCATATCGATAAACGAAAAATGGCGTATATGATTGATGTCTCGACGGAGCCTATCATTGTGTTGCTTCCAGCGGCAACGGCTTTTGTCGGTTTTATGACATCGGTTGTAGATGGGGCGCTTAAGCAAAACCAAATGGAAGAAAATGCGTTTTCTCTCTTTCTTGCGAGCTTGCCTTATAATTTTTTTGCCATTATTGCGCTATTGATCGGAGTGGTGACTACTTTTAAAAATATCGGCATCGGCCAAGAAGAAAAGGAAAAAGGAGACGAACAGAATTATTTCCATCGTCTCGGTCTGAAAAAAGAGCTCGCTTTAGTAGTGGGAGAGCCGCTGCACTTATTTTTTCCGCTTCTCCTTGTCCTTTCCTTCACGCTTTTTTTCTTTTGGTATGATGGCACAAAGCGGGGAGCTGACAACCTGATCGCCGCCTTTACCGCAGCGGACGCAACATTTGTGATGGTGGTGTCACTATTTGTGACCATTATTGTGACCATGTTATTTTATTTATTCCGCCGCCAAAAGCTGGATGAATTAATTTATCATCTTTTTGAGGGGGGAAATGAGCTAATGGCTCCGATCGGTATGCTTATTCTTGTATGGGCCCTGTCTGCTACGGCAGAGCAGTTGGGCTTTTCGCACTATATTGCTTCCACTTTTGGCGGAATGCTGCCAAAAGAAATGGTTCCGGCGATGATGTTCGCGCTTGGTTCGTTTATTTCTTATTTTATCGGCACATCTTGGGGAACATGGGGTCTGTTTATGCCGCTCGGTGTCACACTGGCCGCAGCGACGGGCGCTTCGCTTCCGATGACCGTAGGTGCTGTATTTGCTAGTGGCACATTCGGCGCTTTTGCTTCACCGCTGGGCGATACAACGATAACAACTTCTTCCATTATGGATTTGGATTTAATGGAATATGCCAAATATAAATTAAAAATTTCGCTTGTGTGTGGTGTTCTTTCATTACTCAGCTATTTGGCCGCCGCTTGGCTTTTGCCCTGATTAGCAGAATCAATCGCTCCATAAATAGATAGGAAAAGACGATTTTATTTTATAAAAATGCTTTCTATTTACTGATCTATTGTTCAAAAATGAAAACACAAGATCCATTCCCTTATGCTTCGGGGAATATAAAAGCTATCAGCTTATCCCTATATTCTTAAACGATGTTCTAAATAATCAAAAAATATTTTCAAACAATAATTGCCAAAGACAAAAATTTCCGCTATGATGAAGGAAAGCATATGGATAAGCCTTTATAGGGGAAAGGGGGAGAAAAATGGCTACGCATATTACTCATATCACCGTTCGTTTTGGAGAAACAGATGCGCTTGGCCATGTCAACAATACGAATTATTTTGTATATTTAGAGGAGGCGAGAATTCGCTTATTTGAGCAGCTCGGCTTTGGCTCTGCCGATCCTCATGAATGGAAGTTTATCGTCGCCTCTGCTAAATGCGATTTTATCAACCAAGCATATTTTGGCCAAACGCTCAAGGTGGAAACGAATGTATCCAAAATCGGAAATAAAAGTTTTACGCTTGTTCATCGCATTGTAGACGCGAACAATCAAACATTAATTGCGCTTGGAGAGGTAGTCGGTGTTTATTTTAATTTTGCGACGCAAAAAAGTGAGCCAATTCCAGAGGATTTGCGCAGCCGACTCGAGAAATATAGCGTGTCTGACATCGAAAACCACTTGAAATCATAACAAGCTGCCTAATTATTAGGCAGCTTGTTTTTATGAACCCCTTTTTCTGTTTATACATACTGTATCATAAACATAATGGAAGGGGGAGTATGCTTATGGAAATTAAGGCAGTGATTGGCAGTCAACGGTTTACTTCCCACGGAGAATTAGAAACTTACTTTCAGCCATTTCGTCAGGCGACGATCGGAGCGGATTTTTCCTTTGCCACTCCATTTGGTCAGCAGAGAATGATTTATGCCGATTGGACAGCAAGCGGCCGCTTATATGCGCCAATCGAACGTAAAATCATGGAGGAAATAGGCCCATATGTCGCCAATACCCACACAGAGTCGAATATTACAGGTACTAAAATGACCTTAGCATACCAGTACGCAAAAGATGTGATGAAAAGACATGTCAATGCGGGTCCCTATGATGTCCTTTTATTAGAAGGAGCAGGAACGACAAGCGCCGTGAACAAGCTTCAGCGCCTTCTCGGCTTGCGTATACCGGAGCAGTTTCGTCCCTATATCGAACTCCCCAAAAGTAAAGTACCTGTTATTTTTGTTACCCATATGGAGCATCACTCCAATTTGTTGTCGTGGATGGAGACAATTGGCGAAGTCATCACGATTCGCCCGACCGCCACAGGAGAGGTAGATGTCCATCATTTGCAAGCGCTATTACACCAATATAAGGACCGTTCTTTAAAAATTGGCGCTTTCACTGCATGCTCCAATGTGACCGGGCTGCAAACCCCTTATTACACCCTTGCCAAAATGATGCATGAGCATGGCGGGCTTTGCTTTGTTGATTTTGCCGCTTCAGCTCCATATGTCTCGATCAATATGCATCCCGATGATCCGCTGCAAAAATTAGACGCCATTTACTTTTCGCCCCATAAGTTTTTAGGCGGGCCCGGAAGCGCGGGGATATTAGTTTTTGATGGGCGCTTATATCAAAATCGCATTCCAGATCATCCGGGAGGAGGAACGGTGCTATGGACGAATCCATGGGGAAAATATCAATATGTGACAAATATTGAAGAGCGGGAGGATGGAGGCACCCCGCCGTTTTTGCAAGCGATTCGAGCGGCGCTAGCCATCAAATTGAAGGAAAAAATGGGGATAGAGGCAATCATAAAAAGAGAACAGGAGTTAATAAGACTGCTTTTGCCTTCATTAAAAACCATTCCTAGCGTGCATGTGCTGGAAGGAGAGCGGGAGGATCGGCTCGGGATCATTTCCTTTATTATCGAAGACTTGCATTATAATTTAGTTGTTAAACTTCTTAATGATTATTTCGGCATCCAAGCACGTGGAGGATGTTCATGTGCTGGGCCGTATGGCCATTATTTGCTTGGGATCGATCAAAAACAATCTGCAAGCATGGTCAAAAGCATGGAGGAGGGAAACTTGTTAGCCAAACCAGGATGGGTGCGCATCTCCTTGCATCCCATTATGACGAATCATGATATGTACCAAATCATTCGTGCGATTCGCTACATTGTACAGCATAAGAAAAGCTTGAAAACGGCATATGAATATAATGAAGCAAAAAATGAATTTTATCATCGTGAAGACGATCGTCATGTCCGCCATCTTTTTACTTTTTAGATGGATCGATTCTACAAACTTGAAGCTGGAATGAATAGAACTCTAGGCACATATTAATGGCATATGGTTTCCATTCCGATCGGAGAACAGGTACAATAAAACATAGAAACCTATATTTATTGAAGAAGGAGAAACGGAGATGAATCATCTATACCATTTATTTCTCCGCACCGAACGGGAACAAATGCTGTACGAACAGGCGCGGCAGCTATCCGAGCAGTTTCGGACGCGCGCAGCTTGGCATGATGAGCAGGCGGCGTTTCCCTTTGATAATTTTGCTGAGTTAAAAGAAGCTGGATTGCTTGCACTGACGGTACCGAAAAAATATGGCGGAGAAGGTAGTTCATTATACGAGTTTTTACTAGTACAAGAAATGCTGGCCCAAGGCGATGGGGCTACAGCATTGTCGCTTGGCTGGCACTTAGGCATTGTCATGAGTTTAGCTGAAGAAAATAGGTGGCCGCCATCGATCTTTGCTCGACTTTGTCAGGAAATTGTTGAAAAAAAGGTGTTGCTGAACAGTGCCCACTCAGAAGCGGCAACAGGAAGTCCGGCACGTGGCGGAAAACCGGAGACAACGGCTGAAAGACGAAAAGACGGCTGGCGGATTTCGGGACGGAAGACATTTACATCGCTGGCTCCTGCGCTCGATTATTTTATTGTCTCAGCCACCATCAAAGAGACGGGGGAAGTCGGTCATTTTCTCATTCCTAAGACGGCGTGTGGGCTTAAAATCGAAGAAACATGGAACACCCTTGGAATGCGGGGGACCAGAAGCGACGACTTAATTTTAGATCGTGTCGAGGTTGAAGAAGAAGTGCTTGTCGAGATTCTTCGTACACCGAAAACAAAAGCGAAAGCGCAAGGCTGGCTACTTCATATCCCGGCATGCTATTTAGGAATTGCGATAGCAGCTCGCAACGACGCCGTTGATTTTGCAAAAGCATACAAGCCTAATAGCCTTCCTCATCCGATTGCTGAAGTGCCGGAAGTGCAGCGGAAAATCGCTGAAATCGACCTTGAACTAATGACAGCGCGTCATTTTATGTATGCGGTCGCTGATAGGTGGGATCGCGATCCGGCCAAACGACCGGAGATGAAAGAGGAGCTGGCGGCTGTGAAATATGTGGCTACGAATGCGGCCGTTCGTATAGTCGATTGGTCGATGCGCATTGTCGGCGCTCAAAGCTTATTTGCAACGAATTCCTTACAGCGTTATTACCGCGATGTCCGTGCCGGCCTGCATAACCCGCCGGCTGATGATATCACCCTTTCCATGCTGGCAACACGTGCGCTGAAATAACGTGCGTAGGAAAAAGAAGAGAAATAGAAAAAACATGCTTGCTGCGGTACGGACACAGCAGAAAAACTAGCTTGCTACTAGTCAGAGAATAGTATAAAGACCGAGGTAACAAAACAAAAGCCGCCTTCCTACTATTTTAGGAAGGCGGCTTCTATTAAAATTAAAGTGCTTTTCGCATAAACTCAGGAAGCTGAAAGCATTGCTTTAGCACCGCTTCGTTTACATATTTTGTATCAGTTGGCACCGCGGCGCTTTCCGGAAGTGAAAGCGGAATGTTAGAGCCGATCGTAAAGCTCCATAGTCCGCCTGGATAGGTTGGCACTGTCGCTGTATACACAGCAGCGTGCGGAAATAACTGACGAATATTGGTGTGTGTTTGTTTTAAGATGTCTAAGTGGAAAATAGGTGATTGGCTTTGACAAACCATCAGCCCATCGTCTTTAAGAGCTTGACGGATGCTAGCGTAGAAATCGCGGGAAAATAGCGCCTCAGCCGGTCCTACTGGATCAGATGAATCAACGATAATGACATCATATTCTTTCGTGCGCTCTTTGACAAACGCAACTCCGTCCGTATAAATAAAGCGGACGCGCGGATCAGAAAGGTTTCCGGAAACAGCCGGCAGATGCTCCTTGCAGGACTGCACGACGACTTCATCAATTTCTACCATATCAATTTGCTCAAGCTGCTGATATTTGGCCGCTTCTTTTGCAGCGCCGCAGTCGCCGCCGCCGATAATCAGCACTTTTTTAGCAGCTGGATGAAGCTGTAGCGGAATATGGGAAATCATTTCATTGTAAATATGTCCGTCAATCGATGTCGTTTGTACAACACCATCAAGCACAAGCATTCGCCCAAAATCGTATGAGTCCAAAATCATGACGTGCTGAAAAGCCGATTGCTGAGAAAAAATCACTTCTTTTATGCGATAGCTGATTTTTAAATTTTCGCGATCATCCTCCGTAAGCCACAGCTCTTCATTTTCGACTTTTAAATAAGGCGGTAGTGAATCGTGTAGATGTTTCTTCATTGCAACCTCCTTCAAGCATATTCCGTTTTTTTCACACCTTTCTAATAGTAATACATTTTGCCTCATGTGACAAATATCAAAACATGAAATAAAGAGCTACTGTCCATGATCAGAGGAGTGCATGCCGCCTCCTGTCGAATCCGTTGATTGGTTTTGTTTCTGCTGCTTTTCTTGATCGCCGCTGCAGCTTGTAAGCATCGTTGCTGCAAGCAGTGTGATTAGCCATAGAGTCCCTTTTTTGTTCATCGTTCTCCTCCTTTTTTTCGATCCTCTATTTTATGTATGAGGCACGTATTTTTCATAGTATGTCGTAAATGCAACAAAAATATCAAAAGCCGTCTGTGCATAAGGACAGAACGGCTTATATGAATCGAGAGGAAAAATGAATTCAATGGAAGCGAAACTGGTTTTCGGTGCGGAAACATGCGAGAAGAGATGAAAGGCTAAGCTTTATGATTTGCATTACGGAAGCCGATGAAATATTTGATGGAGCTGTTGCTTATTGGCAAGGAGATCGGCTAATGTATAAGAATCCAGTACATGCAAAAACGCTTCTAATGCTTCGTGAAGAACGTGTTTTAGTTGGCAAGCAGGAGTAATGACACAATGATTGCCATGAGCCGCAAAACACTCGACGAGTGATAAATTATCCTCCGTTTGGCGAACAACCGCACCTAGCCGAATCTCCTCCGGTTTTTTGGCAAGGCGAATGCCTCCATTGCGCCCGCGAATGGTTTCAATCCATCCATGCTTTCCTAATTCGTATACAATTTTGCTTAAATGATGTTCAGAGATCGCGTAGGCTTCGGAAATTTCTTTAATATTCGTTTTATCCCCGGGTTCAAGTGTTCCCAAAAACAGCAGAACGCGCAGGGCATATTCCGTATAGTTGGTTAATTGCATAAGATTTCACACACCTTTAAATACTTTTCGTATTGTCATTTTACCATACTTGCTTTCTTTTTTTGAACGAAAGAAGAATATGAACATTTTGTTAAAGGTGTATTTGAAATATTGCTTTTATCTAAAATCCTATGGTTCAATAAAGATGTATATAAAATACATGTTTTTGCGGAGGGGAAAGAACGATGAATCAAACAGCTTCCTTACTAGATGAAAAAACAATCCGTATCATTCAATCAACCGTTCCAGTGTTGGAGAAATACGGAGAGCAAATTACGAAACGATTTTATCAGTTGATGTTCTCCAATCATCCAGAGCTATTAAACATCTTTAACCATGCTCATCAACAGCAAGGGCGTCAGCAAAAAGCGCTCGCTGCTTCTGTTTATGCGGCAGCCAAGCATATCGATCGATTAGAAGCCATCTTGCCAGTTGTCAAGCAAATTGGCCATAAACATCGCAGCTTAGGAGTAAAAAAAGAGCATTATCCGATTGTTGGGAAACATTTATTGCTGGCAATTAAAGATGTGTTAGGAGATGCTGCGACGGATGAGATCATCGAGGCGTGGAAAGAGGCTTATGGAGTGATCGCCAATGTTTTCGTTCAAGTGGAAGAGCAATTATATGATGAAGCGGCGATGAAAGCAGGGGGATGGAAGGATTTTCGAAGATTCGTCGTACAAAAGAAAGTCAAAGAAAGCTCATTGATTACCTCTTTCTATCTTGCACCGGAAGACGGCGGGGGCATTAGCGATTTTTTGCCGGGACAATATGTGAGCGTGAAAGTCCATATTCCTGGAGAAGAGTATACACATATTCGCCAATACAGTTTGTCTGACGCCCCAGGAACAGGATATTACCGCATTAGTGTCAAGAGGGAAGCAGGAACGGATGCTCAGCCGGCTGGCGTTGTGTCTCATTATTTGCATGATTCGGTGAAGGAAGGCGACGTGCTTGAGCTGAGCGCGCCAGCTGGCGATTTTACCCTTGATTTGACAAAAGAAACACCGGTTGTATTGATCAGCGGAGGTGTCGGCATGACCCCACTATTGAGCATGGCGAATACATTAGTAGCGAAACAGCCACAGCGATGTGTAACGTTCATTCATGCTGCTGTCAATGGCCGTGTTCACGCGTTTGATGCTCACCTTGCACGCCTAGCGAAGGAACATCCATCGTTTTCATATGGAGTTTGCTATCAAACGCCTGAAAATCATGATCGCGAAAATCCTTACTTTGTGAAGGAAGGATTCGTTGATTTGACACTGATCCAATCCATGGTTCCAGATTCTCATGCCGACTTTTATGTATGCGGACCCGTCCCATTTATGAAAACCGTCTATCATGCACTGAAACAATGGGGCATAGCAGATGATAGGATTCACTACGAATTTTTCGGTCCAGCCGGCGATTTAACAAAATAGCGTGACGTTTAAGGCAGCTTCTTTGTTTAAGGAAGCTGCCTATTTTGGTATGATAAAAATAAAGGAGGATGGTCCACATGGAATATGAGCTTGCTACATTTGCTGGCGGCTGCTTTTGGTGCATGGTGTCTCCGTTTGAGGAGCAGCCGGGGATTATGAAGGTCGTATCTGGATACACAGGCGGTCATAAAGAAAATCCTACATATGAAGAAGTGTGTACGCATACGACAGGGCATTACGAAGCTGTCCAAATTACATTTGATCCTGCTATTTTCCCTTATCAAAAACTGCTGGATATTTATTGGCAGCAAATCGACCCAACGGATGCTGGCGGGCAATTTCACGATCGAGGGGAATCCTACCGTACGGCCATTTTTTATCATAATGAGCAACAGCGTCAATTAGCCGAGCAATCCAAACGGGAGCTGGAAGCGAGCGGCCGGTTTTCGAAACCGATTGTGACGCAAATTTTGCCTGCTTCTATATTTTATCCGGCGGAAGATTACCATCAAAACTATCATAAAAAAAATCCGCTTCGTTATAAGCTTTATCGGGTCGGTTCCGGCCGAGATGCGTTTTTGAAAAAGCATTGGCGTGATGAAAAAAGAGAGGAAATGCTAAGAAAAAAACTGACGCCGCTTCAGTTTGAGGTGACACAGCGCAACGCGACAGAGCCTCCGTTTGATAATCCTTACTGGAATAACCAACGCGAAGGGATTTACGTCGATATCGTATCGGGAGAGCCGTTATTTAGCACGCTTGACCAATTTGATTCAGGTTGCGGGTGGCCAAGTTTTACGCAACCGCTTCGTCCGGAAAATATCCAAACGGAGCTAGATGTAAGCCACGGCATGATTCGGACCGAAGTGCGCAGCCGCGGAGCCGATTCGCATTTGGGGCATGTGTTTAATGACGGGCCGGCGCCAACTGGACTGCGCTATTGCATCAACTCAGCAGCACTGCGGTTTATTCCAAAAGAGGATTTGGAAAAAGAGGGCTATGGCGAATATGTATCGTTATTTCAGTAAAAACAGTTGGCATGCCAACTGTTTTTTTGTATGATGAGAAGAAATGAAAAAAGAGGGGGATTTTTTTATGCATATTTTTCGAGAACGTCGTTTGCAGACATTTCTGCAAAACTATCAAAATCGTGCCCGTTTATTGATTGCTTGCCCAGATCAGCTGGGCATCGTAGCGGCGGTGACGAGCTTTTTATATGAGCAAGGAGCCAATATTGTCGAATCAAGCCAGTATTCGACCGATCCACAGGGAGGCACCTTTTTCTTGCGGATTGAATTTGACTGCCCGGATATGACGGCAAAGAAAGCAGAAATGGAAAAGGAATTTGCGAAAATTGCTGAGACATTTGAAATGAAGTGGCGTTTAAGTTTACATAACGATTTAAAAAAAATGGCCATTTTTGTTTCAAAAGAAGAGCATTGCTTGCTCGAGCTGTTATGGGAATGGGAGGCAGGAGAACTGCTGGCCGATATCGCTTTTGTGATAAGCAACCATGAACATATGCGCGAGAGCGTGGAAGCTCTCGGGATTCCTTACTATTACATACCCGTGACGAAGGAAGGAAAAAACGAAGCGGAAAGAAAGCAAATCGCGTTATTGAAGGAACATAAGGTAGATACGATTGTCCTTGCCCGTTATATGCAAATTTTATCACCAGCCTTTGTAGCGGAATTCCCGTTTCAAATTATTAACATCCATCATTCATTTTTACCGGCCTTTATTGGCGCCAGACCATATGAACAAGCTTACAGACGAGGAGTGAAACTGATCGGAGCCACTTCTCATTATGTTACAGATGACCTAGATGAAGGACCGATTATTGAACAAGATGTGGCGAGAGTGGATCATCGCTATCATCCAGACGATTTAAAACGGGTTGGACGCATTATTGAAAAAACGGTCCTTGCCAGAGCCTTGAAATGGCATTTAGAAGACAGAGTCATCATCCATGAAAATAAAACCATTGTATTTTCTTGATATTGACCAATAACGGAATGTCCCCATGATCGAGGCGTTCCGTTTTATTTTATGTTAAAATAAACTATGTTCTAAATAAAAACATAAGAAAAAAGCAGGATTTCTGTAAACAAAATGGAATGAATATAAATACAACCTGAAAAGCGAAAGGAGGAAGGCAAATGCGGGAAAAGCGGACGTCAAGCGGGTTTTTGCTGAAGCAGCGAGCCTTTTTAAAGCTGTACTTAATTACATTAACTGAGCAGGAACGCCTTTATGGCCTCAAAATATTAGATGTTCTGCGCCAAGAATTTAAACCGTATGGATATAAGCCGAACCACTCCGAAGTATATAAAGCGCTTCATGATTTAATTGAGGACGGAATTTTGAAGCAAATGAAACAAAAAAAAGAAGGAATGAAGTATCAAGAGGTAGTGTATTACCGTTTTGCTGATGGAGGATATGAGAAAGCAAAGCTATACAAGCGGCAATTAAAAGCCGAATTAGACCGCTGTGAGGCATTGATTCGCAAAGCCATTCAAGATAATTTTAGTTGAGAGGAGGACTTGTTCTCCTCCATATCACTAATTGTTTACATAATGTATTTATATAATACTTACGGTTTCTTTGCATCTAGGCTTGGCATTTAGTAGAATGATATGGTATGCATTTATAAAGAAAGGGCGACGGACACCATGAACGTTCTATCATTGCCTCCAATGATTGAGCAAATGATTCGAGAGCGAAACGAGCAGTTTGCTCGTGAGAAAGATGCGTATCTCATTGGAAAAGGCGGCTATACAGCCGAAAATGAAACGATTGTGTACGATGCGATCATTGCTTTGGCACTCGGGAAAAACGTGCTGCTAAAAGGTCCCACAGGGGCTGGGAAAACAAAACTTGCCGAGACGCTGTCCCACTTATTCGGCCAGCCGATGCATAGTGTGAATTGTTCGGTGGACTTGGATGCAGAAGCGCTTCTTGGCTTTAAGACAATTAATGAACATGATGGAAAAACAGCGATCGAGTTTATCCCTGGTCCAGTGATCCAAGCGATGAAAAAGGGGCATTTATTGTATATTGATGAAATTAATATGGCTAAACCAGAAACGCTTCCTATTTTAAACGGTGTGCTTGATTACCGAAAAATGATTACGAACCCGTTTACTGGAGAGGTAGTAAAGGCAGAAAAAACATTTGGCGTCATTGCGGCGATCAATGAGGGATATGTGGGAACGGTTCCGCTCAATGAAGCGTTGAAAAACCGTTTTGTTGTCATCGATGTTCCATATGTTCAAGGTAGTGCATTGAAAAATGTGTTACAGACACAGAGCCTTTTGAAAGACGAAGCTTTAATCCATCGTTTTGTTACTCTATCGTCTGATTTAATCGCTCAAGTAAGAAATGGACAAATTTCCGAAGAAGCCGCTTCGATCCGCGCTTTAATCGATGCGTGTGATTTAGCGGTCTATTTGCCGCCGCTCAGAGCCATTGAACGCGCCATTATCGATAAACTTGAGGACGAGCGTGAAAAGGCGGCTGTAAGAAATATTGCAGAAACTCTCTTTGAGTGAGGGTGTGAAAATGAAACGGTTCATTCAGTTTAACGATAAAAAAATCGATTCCTTTTTATTCATGCAGCTATCTGATTTAGCGAAGACGCTGACAAAACAAAGTGAGTGGGAAGTTGAGTTCGGCTTTCAATCATATGTTGACTTCCCAGCTCGAAAGCTGTATGTGAGCTATTTTTGGGATAATCGGCCGGAAACAGAAAAGCTGCATGGCTTAAAAACGGATGTATGCCTTCGCGCCATCGGAACCCTTTATTATACCGATATCGACGCAGTGACAGCCTTTATCCAAAAAGCCAATCGATTATCGATGCCCAGCTTTGCGAAGCAACTATTGATGCTGGCTGAAGACTTGCGGCTAGAGGAGCTTTGCAAAAAAGAGCGACCCGGCACGAAAAAGTGGTTTAATACTCGCCGAGATGTGTATCGCCGCTACTTTCAAAGCCAAGCGCAAGCCAACCTGACAAAGAGCGTCTATACGGATGCTCTTTTTGCAGTGCTGTACTTGCTTTTGACATCTGCATCCCCGCTTGAGGATGTACCGTTCATCCATGAACGCATCGATCCAATGATCCCATGGATTCGGCAGACGATCGGCCATTTGTTTGATGCTTCTTCCACGAAAGACATCGCTCGTATCGTTTTGTTGCTTACGGAAGCACTAGAGGATGTGTTGGAACATGATATGTTAAACACGTATTTTTATTTGCCGCAGCATGCGTATAATCAAGAAGAAGCACATATGACATTGGCAGATCTTAAACGAAGCAGCTGTTTAAACAACTGCGATGTGCTTGATAAGCAAAAAAGCGGGGATGAAGACATTCACGATCAAGAGTTGCCGACGTGGCACCGCGAAACGAGCGATATGACAAAAAGCTTTTTGCAGTTTGAATTGGAACAAGGATCTCGGACCCATTTGTTAGGAAAAGGCGGACGGCCGGGAGAAGATGGTGACCAGGCGTTAGGAATGGTTCAAGGCTCTGCACAAAAAAGCAGCCGGAATGAGTACACAAGACCAATCAGCCTTGAGAGGAAGCAGGATGTCCGACAATCCGGCGGCGGTGAAGCTTATGGCAAAGAAAACCGGCATGCGGAAGCGATCTTTCTCACTCCGCATTCTCCTTCTGTCCAAGAACAGGCAGAATATGAGAAAAAGAAGCTTGAGATTATCGCTTATCAAAAAAAGTTGAAAAAAATGATAGAAAAAACATTAGAGCATAAGCAAGCATTGCCACGAACCGATCTGCACTTTGGCCGCTTGCATAAAAAGCTTCTCCGGCTTTGGACAGATGAGCAGCCGCGCCTTTTTTATAAAAAGCGAACCCCTTCTCCGGAACTGGACGCGGTCTTTACCCTTTTAGTCGACTGTTCCGCCTCCATGTACGATAAGATGGAGGAAACGAAGCGGGGAATTATTTTATTTCATGAATCACTAAAATCCGTGCGGGTGTTCCACGAAGTTGTCGGCTTTTGGGAAGATTCCAACGAAGCGATGGAAACGAAGCAACCGAATTATTTCCAAACGGTGATCTCCTTTTCCGAATCGTTAAAGAAACAGACAGGACCAGAAATTCTTCAGCTTGAGCCTCAAGAGGATAATCGCGACGGTTTTGCCATCCGGCTTATGACAGAGCAGCTGCTGCGGCGTACGGAGAAACAAAAATGTTTATTAGTGTTTTCAGATGGAGAGCCGGCGGCATATCACTATGAACAAAACGGCATTATCGACACTCATGAAGCAGTGCTTGAGGCACGAAAAAGAGGAATTGAAGTGCTGAATGTATTTTTAGCAAATGGAGAAATTACGGAAGAACAGCAGCGAACGATCCAGAATATTTACGGAAAACATTGCATCATCGTCTCGAATGTTGAACAGCTGCCAGACATTCTGTTCCCTCTATTGAAAAAATTACTGCATAAAAGCTTGGTATAAATAAAGAAGATAAGGGGGATGTTTCGCTGATGATGAAATTATTTACTGACAGCGATTTAGATGGGGTAGGTTGCGGTTTATTAGCTACTCTTGCCTTTGGAAGCGAGGTTGATGTTTCCTACTGTTCGTATCGAAATTTGAACGAACGGGTAAGGAGTTTTCTTGAGAATCGTCAACATGATTCCGCATTTGTATGGATCACCGATTTAGCTGTCAATCATGAGATAGAAGAAATGCTGGACCACCGATTTAAAACCGGCAAGCATGTACAAATGATTGATCATCACATCACGGCTCTTCATTTTAATCGACATCCATGGGGATGGGTGGTACCTGTAGATGAATGCGGAAAGAAGACATGTGCTACTTCTTTGTTTTATGAATATCTCATTCGGGAACAAAGATTAGAAAGAAAAGAAATATTGGATGAATTCGTTGAACTTGTCCGTCAATATGACACGTGGGAATGGGATGAAAATAACAATGTACAGGCGAAGCATTTAAATGATTTATTATCTATGCTTGGCATTGATGAGTTTGTTAGGCAAATGCTCGAACGACTACAAAAGGAGTCATCGTTTGCGTTTACTGATTTAGAAGCGTTTGTGCTGCAAATCGAAGAAAAGAAAATCCAACGCTATATTCGCCTTAAACAAAAGCAAATCGTTCAAACATGGATTGAAGGTCGTTGTGTCGGGATTGTTTTTGCAGAACAGTATATATCAGAATTAGGAAATGCTTTATCTAAACGACTTCCTCATCTAGATATGATTGCGATGGTCAATCCGGGAACAAAGCATATCGGCTTTCGCACTACCCATGATGAGGTGAACGTCGCAGAATTTGCCCAAAGATTTGGCGGAGGCGGCCATCCAAAAGCTTCAGGCTGTTCAGCCGATGCGGATGCGTTTCTGCGCTTTGCCGCACCTGCTTTTCAGCTTCCTCCGGTTTATCTTGATGCTGAACAAAACCGTTTCAATCAGAAGGAGCATGTTGCGGGAATCTTCTTTAAAAATCATCAAGATCAGTGGCTTTTGGCTGCTTTTTGCGATGAGCAGAAAAAATGGAAGGTATGGGGAGCTGCTTTAGTGCCTGCGGTTTCTTTTTCTACGTTTGAAGAAGCGGAACGATGGATGAAACGAAGCTTTGCTGCAGGCATAGCGGATGATGCGTTGGTGATCGATTATTTATGCCAGCAATTATCGTGGTCAAAGGATGAAGTAATGGCCCGCTATACAGAAGCTGTGGAACAATATAAAAACCAACACAACTGAGAGTGAAAAGATCTCAGCAACTTTTTTAACGTGTGGCGCTTTCGCTACACGTTTTTTATTGCGATTGAATATGGTGGAAAACAGGGAAGTAGCACAACACGAAAAGCTTGGAGCGGAAGAGATCGTTTTTTTCTTAATATTAAATAATAAATAATGGAAAGGGAGGAAACCACATATGGTTGTAGATATACCTGTCCAAATTCGGACTGCACATGTAAAACAAAAGCGAATGGAGTTATATTATCCGATTGTATACGGATTGCCAAATAAAGAGGCAGAGCACAAAATCAATTATGAAATTACGTCGTTAATGAAAAAATTAATGGTTCAGCAAGGATTTTATCAAAATCCGCTAACGGAGATCACAGGAAGCTATGAGTTGAAAACGAACGAAAGAGGCGTGTTAAGCTTAACTCTGAGCAACTATGCTTATTCAGGAGGAGCTCATGGAATGACCGTCGTAAAAGGTCTGACCTTTGATACGAAAACAGGCAAGAAATATTCCCTTCATGAGTTATTTTTACCTCAAGCCGATTATGTTAAGGCATTATCAAGTATCGTAGCAAAACAAATTAAAGAGCGGGATATTTTTCTTTTAAATCCGCCTTTTAAGGAGATATCTTCAAATCAAGACTTTTATATCTCAGATAAGGCTCTTGTGCTTTTTTATCAATTGTATGAATTGACCGCCTATGCATATGGAATCCCTTACTTTCCGATTTCTGTGTATGAAATTCAACCGCTCATTAACGAGCAGTCTCCATTAGGAAAAATGCTTTAATGTAAAAATGGTTGATAAAAAGTTAACACAACTGTAACAGTTTATTAGTTTTAATGGACACAGATTTTCTCTATAATAGTAGATAGGAGGTGAGATTATTGAAACAGTATGTATTTGTTTTTTATACAGATCATCCGAAGGGATCGATGTGGGAAGAAACAATTCATGCAGCTGGCATGATGGAAGCGTTTTTAAAAGCAAAAAAACTTTTAGCAGCATACGAAAAAGAAAAACAGGCTTCCGTTCGTGTTCAATATAAAGGTGTGCGCTACCACAGTATCGATATTGCTTAATTCTCTTGGAAGGATTGAATCGCAATGCTTCAAACACATCCATACATCAACAGCGTAAAAGACATTGACGAGCAGTGGATCCGTGTAGAAATCATCATGGAAAGCCGCTGCACGTTTCATTTTTCTTTTTTGTCTCAATTTAATGAGTTTACTTCATATTTGAGATAATTCTCGTATAACTTCCTATAATTTATATTATGTAAACTAAAATCTGAAAATATAAAAGTAGTTATTCGCTACTTAACTTCCCTTTCTTTCTCGATGAGTTACTGATGAAGATGTTTCATGAGTTTTATCCCAATGAAAAAGAGAAGCAAAGATAAAAGACCTCCCCTTTAGTTAGCCTAAAGGGGATTTTGATATCCTTACTGCTTATATGTTTGTGAGGATACAAGGAAGCTTCAGTTATTCTTCGGACAAAGGATTGTATATCTTTCTTAATTAATACTGCCAGTTTACATTTACTGTTCCTGTTGTACTCGTAGGTGTAGTGTAAACGTGATTGGAACCGCTTTCCCAAATAACATTGCCACTTCCGTCTTTTTTAATAAACTTAAACTCAATTGTCTTTCCTTCTGGTACGCTGACATCAACATACCATGTAGGATAGGAGTAAATAACTTGGTTAAATAATGGACCAATTGCTTTGCTTGTATTCCAATTGCCAAGTTCATGCACATTACCGACAAGATAAACGTTTTCTCCCCAGTTTGTGTTGGCGTTGTTTACAACAAAACGAACAGATACTTGGTCATTCGTTAATACTTCAAAATTATCATAGGCAGCGCTCACTTGCCCTCCGGATGTTTGGACGGTAATGTTATATTTTCCTGCAGGTATATTCGGTACAGTTACAGTGATTTGATTGTTAGACCAAGACACTACGGATGCGACTGTGTTTCCGAATTTCACGGTACCAACATTTGTTCCGAATCCTTCACCGTCAATGGTTAATTTGTGACCGACCTGCCCCATCATCGGTCCAATATGACCAATAATTGGCGCACTTTCTGCTGCGCTATATGTCCATACACCAACTTCCCCTGGTCCTAAGTCAAATGCGTTAACTGCTCCATTTGAACCGACTTGAATTGTATTTCCGTCTAAAAGAGCGCCAAGCTGATCCGTATAGGTTCCTGATGGTAATGCTGTAAATAGGCCAGTAATCGAATAGCTTTTGCTTAAACTGCGATTAACAGCGACTAATACAACATCTTTTCCAAACTGTCTCTCATAAATGTATACATCACTACTATTAATCCATCTCTGTTCTGTATCACCATAAGAGAGCGCCGGATTGCTTCGTCGAAGGGAAGATAGTTTCTGAATTACTTGATAAGCACGGGTATTTTTATTAAATGAAGTCATCATTTTACGGTTATTAGGATCACCGTTTCCAGTCATATATTGTTCCGTACCATAATAAATATTCGGCACACCACGGGATGTCAATAAAACGGCGAGTGCTATATCAACCTTGCGTGGATCTCCCTCGTCAACCATAAACCGATCCATATCATGATTGTCTATAAATGTTACTTGATCGATAACCTCATCGTATGCCGATGCTGTATCTTGAATCATTTGGTTAAATCCATACCAATCATCGCTGTTATTGCGCAATACTTGGCGAAGCTTTTGTCCGAAACGAAAATCAAGTAAACTCATTCCACTTTCATTCGCGAAGAAGTGATTATTGGAATCAACTTCATTTTCTGACAAAAACCATTCCCCAAATGTAAAGACAGGACGATAGTCATAAACCTCATCCATGAACGATTTTTGCCAGCCGAATGGCATGTGCTTAACCGCATCCATGCGGATACCGTCAATCCCCATATCGAGCCACAATTTTATCGCATCTTTTAAATATTTATCAATAAATTGATTTTGATGATTAAAGTCTGCCAAATCAAACAAATTCCGATAAATACCATCCTCTAAGTTTGAAAACGTCGTTCCGCCATTGTGATGGAAATAACTATTGGTATCATTTGTGTAACCACCAATTAACGTACCGTTATCATAAAGACGACCATTTTCCATATAAGAAGGATTAGTTTCTGAAGCAGGAGAAGTATGATTCGGTGCAAAGTCAATGATTACTTTTATTCCTTTAGCATGTGCGGCATCGACTAAGCGTTGGAAATCACTTAGGGTACCGAAGAAGGGGTTCGTCTTTTTAAAGTCACGTGCCCAATAACCGTGGTATGATGTAGAGCCATCGGCATCGTTCATAACAGCAAATACATTTTCCACTGGTTGGGATATCCATATCGCTGTTACACCCATTTCTGTTAAATATCCATCGTTAATTTTGTTAATAATACCTTGCCAATCACCACCGCAATACTTGCGTAAATTCGTACATCCTGAGCTAAATAAGGATCCACTTGGATTATTAGATGTATTTCCATCCACAAAGCGGTCTACCACAATTTGATAAACAATATCCGATGTAAAGTTTACCTTATTAAGATTTCCAGCTGCTTCAACGGTAACTTTCTGTGTATCAGAAACCAAAAAAAATGCGCTGAATACAAGTGACATGCTCAAAACCACCGAAAGCCATCTTTTCATGCAATGATCCTCCTTATACTTAATAATAGCTTTTAAAATGGTAGAGTTGCTAAGGATGACCTCACCTCCTAATATATAAAAACCCCGTCATATCAATAAAGATACGACGGGGTTGTGTTTCCATCTCCAATCAATGAAAACAAGCATTGCCCTCAGATTGAAACACCAACAACGAAGTCATTTTTATAATATTCTGTCTGTTATTTCTTGTCAAGACGGTAAGTGGCAAGGAAGGTAAAAAGGAACAAGAATTATTATTTCGTCTTAAGAAGTTGTTTTCCAACTCCCTTTCCCCGGCTCACATCTCGAACATACGCACTCACCTCTCAGCGATCTGATACCTTACTTTTACACCAGCCTTTAATGCCTTCTTCATCTTCAGCGACTACACATAAATTTGCGGCAATAGTCGATTCCCATTTTTCTAATGACGGTACTGTCGTTTCAACGTTGCTTGTCCTGCCGCAATTCCTTGCTTGTAAATTTCCTTAACTTGCAGCAATCCTCTATATTAAAAATCCCTCCTTATTTTCATTTTCGTTAAATTTGTAAGCATTATGTCATTATTTTAATCTTAATTTTTGTTAAGATATCTTTTTCGACATGATATACACTTTGACCATTCATATAACTTCATTCATGTTCTAATTTGTTTATCAAACTTTTTGCTTCTTTAGCATCTCCCTTTAAATACAATTATAGTTCCCTTCTGCCTATTTGAAGGGAACCTCCGCATGGCTAAAAATATAAACGAAGCTAAAAAACATCAACTGCTAATGGTGAACGTCTTGAAAAGTAATCACGCGATGGTTAATTTGGTGACTTTTGCTTTTTTGAAATCACATCACATTCCTCTTCTTTTATTATTGTTCTGTGGCAAGTGCTTCTCTATCCTCCGCCATTGGTGGCTGTTCCACCCATTTGTTTTTAATCATCAAACTAAACGCATCCTTCATATACTGCGCAAGTTCCGCCATGAACCTTGCGTAATGAAGGGATAAGTCCGCGCGCTGGCAAGATCCTATCGCTGTTCCATACAGAGACAAGGTAGTAGAACCAAAAAGGGTCTTATGATACATCATCAAGCGATCAGAAAAAGGGGCAACGGTAGAATTTGTAATTTCCGCTTCCTCTGATTTTGGAGTAGAGAGCTGTTCTTGAGATAAGATGGATTCCATGACTTCAACTTGTTTCGTGTAAATTTCTACCCCTCTCCATAAATGTTTGCTGACTTCTTTGGATTGAGCTACTTGAGCGAAAGCCATCGTAAAGGCTTTGCTTAGCTGAATTTTTTTCAAATCCCAATATACATGGCTAATCTCTATACAGCTGAGCGGCCTTTTTCCTCCTAGAAAACTTCCCATAAAACGTTTACTTTCAATAAACTCCACCTCTTTACGAGGATAGATGTATGGGGGCCTTGATACAAATCCTTTTTGCAATAGTAGATCGATGGACTGATTAAAGAGTTCCATCGATTCATCTTCACATTGAATAAAGTAATCCCTTACATCTTTACGTATCGCTGTGGCGATGGCACCAGCATACAAAGCCATCCCGTTAACCGCCATCAAGTACGTGTAAGTTAAACAAATTTCGTCTGAAAACAGCCTAGGAGCACTCAGATTGACATCGGCCTCATTAAATCCGTGAGGAATCGGGAACTCATCTTGACTTAAATAGTCCTTTACTTTTGTTATGTGGCTCTCTGCTAATTTAAAGGCAAACTCTAGAATAGGACGAATAGATGCATCCTTCACAATATTCAACATGTATTTGTAAACACAAATGGCCATTGTGTCACTTTGATATTGCGACCAAAGGGCAGCAATTTCTGGGGCGGTTAGCCTTATATAATGGGGTGTTTGTTTGCTTACATTGTCAATCTGCTGGTTCATATGTTGTATCCCTCCACCAATCTTTGTTTCGTGTATGTATTATTATGCACAGAAACAGATTTCTCATATGTGGTATTATTCCCGTTGATTTGTAAAATAACATAAATAAAAATCATGTCGTTTATGCATACTACTTTTAATTATGGATTAAGCACGATTTGGCCATTCCTAAATAAATAAGACAGGAAGCTTATTTGCTCCTGTCAAGTTTATTTTTTAAAACATGGATTTTAGTTTATAAAAGAAAATTAACCAATTAGGGATCATATATGATGGGAAAGTTAGATAACAATTCTGCTTTTCGATTCCTCGTTTATTGTATGAATTTGACCCATTTCTTCTCCTCTTATCTATAACTAAATGTAACAATGATTTCGGACTGAAAAGCTTCAACATTTACCTGAAGGTTATCAATTTTTTTAGTGCCTAAATTTTTCATGAAAGTCTCTAGGCTATTGTAATTCATCCAAAACTCCTGATGTGAGTGATAAAGAGGGTACACATACGCAAATACCTTTTCCCCTGTTCCTTGTCCAAATAAGGCCTCCGAACTGGTTTTTAATTTGTCTTTAATGTATGTTTCAGTGTATTCCCCTTTTATCCGATTGTGATAGTCATCCCAAAGACGATTGATGAACAAGGAGATGACAATTTTATCACTATAATTAGGATAATAAGGCTTTTGATAGGATTGGTCCCACATTAGAAAAGAAAAATTATAATAAGATTTTGCTATAAAGGCGGGATTTCTCCCAAATCGAATCGCCACTCTCTACTCTGCCGCGTTGCTAGAATTGTAGGATACTTTTGTGTAATAGCGGGTATCTACCAGTGACTGTACCACGCTGTAAATTTGCCGATGGATGTACGGGTTGATTTTGCTGCTAGGCAATTTTGGGTTCATGTTGTCAAAATAGAAAGCGCCATTTTTCACTTGGAAGGTTTCAAATGAGAGAAGGTCTTTGTATTTTTCCGGATTAAAAGGACTGCCCGTTAAAGCGCGATAAATGAACGCTGCCATTTGGGCTCGCGTGACATAATGGTTGGGCTTGAAGGTTAAATCCATATATCCGTTAGTGACCTCGCTTGCGGCCAATTTATCGATATAGGAATATGCCCAGAACTTAGCGTTTACGTCTTTAAAATCTACCGGATAGTCGCCTTTTAACATTCTTCAGTCGAGAAGTCTCCCACTTCTAAATCTTGCGAAGCTTGATGAAAGTGGGAGATGAATCGACTTCGGACAAGGACAGGCTTTTGCCTGTTCAATTGTCTGACCCTGTGGTAAAATAAACCTATGTCGTTCTTTCATAACTGGATATAGGAGGTTGCATGGAGAAAATAAAATGCGAAAACCAAGCGGATCCTTCCATGCGTAAAATATCCAAGGTACAAAAGAACTCCGAATTGTCGGACATCTAGGGTTGGAACGACCCGAAGTCACGCTCAGGGAGACGAAAGGCGGCTTTCGTCGTGGAACTGAGAAGCTCCCACTTCAAGCTTTAGCTAAGTGGTGAGTAGTTCACATGAAAGGCCTCTACAAGCACTTTGGCCATTTGCGCGCGAGTTAATGGTTTATCCGGACCGAATTTGCCGCTATCATCCCCTTTGAAAATTCCTTCGTTAACGGCCGCTTTGATATAATCATAATCCGGATGGTCTTTAGCCATATCAGGGAAATGAACATCCTTATACTTCGGGATTGTTGATATTTAGTTTTAAGGCTTTAACGAGCATTCTAGCGGCTTTTGCCCGTGTAATATTCTCATTTGGACAATGGCTGTTTCCCTTTAGGACTTCTGCAATCCCTTGATTCAACAGATATTGAATTTCCTCAAAAGCCCAATAAGCCGAATTCACGTCGTTAAATGCCTTGATTTGAGCGGCTTCAACACGTGTAGGCTGCTGAATATTTTCCCACTATAAGACTTAACCCACAAATCACAGGAACTATTTTTTTTATGTAACTCCCCCATTTCTAATAGTTGGTGTTTGGCTAGTTGTTTTTTTATTATTTAGCACATAGTTCTATATTTTAAATAAGCGATGTAGATAAAAAAGAAGGATCTCTTTTACATTAGCTCCTGTAAATCTTACCTACCATGGCTCTATCTGTTTTGTATTATTCCTTCTGGATGACATGGCACACTCTAAATCTATCCATTCGACTCTCCTGATATTTTCTTCAGGTGATTTTCAAGTCGAGTTGCTCGAATGCTTTTTTGTCCTATTAGCAGCTCTCACAGCTAGATGCAGGAGAGCAACATTCCCGATCCATCTGCTTGTTTTTGTCCAAATTTTTCTCCGTTTCTTTCACTTCAACAATTTGGATATCGCAACAACCTTTGCTTTCTTCGGATTTGCCAAATAGAACTTTCAACATGTTCATCTAAAATACCTCCTTATATCACATAAAATAACCATCCTGATAATGTGGCCATTGTTATGACAGAACCGATAAACGCAGCAATAAGCTTCTTGTTAAAGATGCTGTGCAATAATGTAATCTCTGGCAAGCTTGCACCGGCTGAACTAATCATCAACGCCATGATAGGTCCCAATGCCATCCCTTTGGCGAGCAACATTTGTGAAATAGGAATCATTGTGGAAAGACGAATATACAATGGAATTCCGATGATTGCTGCCAGCGGAACAAGCCACCATTTATCACCTCCCATATAGGTCGAAATCCATTTGGACGGCACCACTCCATGAATTATGGCCCCAATGCCTGCGCCAACAAGTAAATATGGATAAACGTTTTTCATGAGCTGAAACGTCTCTTGAAGAGCTTCTTTTATGTTGCGCTTTTTGCCAAGGCGCATTTCTCCTTTCACAATGACCTGTTTCACTTGATGTTCGAATCGGAATTTTTCAAGTGCAAAACCAATGAGAATGGACATGATAGCGGTGATTATCGTATAAGCAAGCGCTACTTTTACTCCAAGTATCGTCGCCATGAGGGTTAATATGGTTGGGTCTAGCACAGGCGAAGCAAATAGAAATACCATTACAATCCCAAAACGGACTTGCTGATTTAGAAGTGATACAACAACCGGTATCGTTGAACAGGAGCAAAACGGCGTAATAAAAGCAAATGCTATAGCAATCCCTGCTCCTAATAATGGGTGATGCTTTGTTAAGAAATATGTCATTTTGGCATAAGGGATATAGCCTTCTAAAAAGTTAATGATGAATGAAATACTAAAAAACAAAAGAGTCAATTCAAACATAATATAAAGAAAATCTTGAAGAGCAGCTATGCTCATGGACAATCCCCCATTGCGTTTATTTTATTTGCAAAATACAAATATTTGTTTTAATGATTGGCAAGCCTTATTAGACTTGCCTTAAAACAAGGGTTTACAACAAACGCTCGATTTCGCCATGCATTCATTCAGTAATTTAATCGAACGAATCACGGTTTCTTTCTCAAATTCAGTCATACGCGAAAATACCTCGGCTAAATATTGATTGATTTCTCGATCAATGGTTGTTGCAATAAACTTTCCTTGGGTTGTTAAGGACAGCGTGTATACGCGTCTATCTTCAGGGGATGGCTCTTTTTTTACAAGCCCCATTTTCACTAAATTTTGAATTTGCCTGCTGAATGTTGTGATATCCATTGCTAATATATCGGCTATTTGCTGCATGGAAGGAGAATGATGCTTATCAATTTCATAAAGAATATGGCTTTGAGCCAGCGAAATATCTACAGGATCAATGGAACAGCAATTTTTATTCAGCAATCCGAAACGACGTGTCATCACCTGAAACAGCTCTCTAATGTTTTCCATTTTTTTCACCTCTATCATTATTTATATCATTTTATTTGTAAATTGCAACATTTTTTTATTTAAAAAAAGCAGCTTTTTGACTGTATCAACTTCAATAAAAACAGCCGAGAAGAATCTTCTCGGCTGTTTTTCAGTGTTATTCTCCTGTTTCAGAAAATGTTTTGATGCGAGCGCCAATTTCATCACGAACACGCTGAAATACAGCCCATTTTTCTTCCTCGGTTCCTTCCGCCTTCGCAGGATCATCAAATCCCCAATGTACGCGCTTCACATGTGGCGGTGTTACCGGACAGTGATCGGCTGCATGGCCGCATAATGTTACGACTAAATCTGCTTGATTTAAAATTTCAGGATCAATGACGTCGGATGTTTGGCTAGAAATATCAATTCCTACTTCTTTCATGGCTTTTACTGCGCTCGGATTAAGTCCATGAGCTTCGATACCTGCACTATAAACGTCCCATTCATCACCAAGGTATTTTTTGGCCCATCCTTCGGCCATTTGGCTACGGCAAGAGTTTCCTGTGCATAAGAAGTAAATGGTCTTTTTATCTTGCAATTTTTACCCCACCTTTTGTTGTTAGTATGATACAGATTCTGTTTTGAAGTATTTTCGTTGAAACCGTAGTGCCACGTTGACCAGCGCGATCATAATCGGCACTTCCACAAGCGGTCCAATAACAGCTGCAAAGGCTGCGCCCGAATGGATTCCAAATACACCAACAGCGACGGCAATGGCTAATTCAAAGTTATTGCTTCCGGCTGTAAAGGCAAGGGTTGTCGTTATAGGGTAGCTCGCGCCAATTTTCCTTCCCAAGAAGAAGGAAACAAAGAACATCAACACAAAGTAAATGAGCAATGGAATGGCCACTCTCACGACATCCAATGGCAAGCTGACAATAACCTCTCCTTTTAATGAGAACATGACGATAATCGTATATAACAGTGAAATGAATGTAATCGGACTGATGTTTGGAATGAATACGTTTTCGTACCATTGCTTTCCCCTTGCTTGTACCAAGATAAAGCGCGTGATCATTCCGCCGAGAAACGGGATTCCTAAGTAAATGAACACGGACTTCGCGACTTCCATCATCGTGATATGAATGCCAACACCTTCTAATCCTAGCCATTCTGGAATGATTGTTACAAACACATACGCGTAAATCGAGAAAAAGAGCATTTGAAATACAGAATTAAATGCTACGAGTCCAGCTGCATACTCTCGATCCCCCTTTGCTAAATCATTCCAGACGATCACCATCGCAATACAACGAGCCAGGCCAATCAGGATCAGTCCGACCATATATTCAGGCTTATCCGGCAAAAATACAATGGCCAATACAAACATTAAAATTGGTCCAATGATCCAATTTTGGATAAGGGACAAAACCAATATTTTTAGATCTTTAAATACGCGTCCCATCTCTTCATAACGAACTTTAGCTAACGGAGGATACATCATTAAAATTAAACCAACAGCAATTGGAATGTATGTCGTTCCCGTCTGTAAACGGTTCATCTTCTCTACAAAGTCTGGAAAGAAGAAACCCATCCCCATTCCCGCTGCCATCGCGAGAAAAATCCAAAGCGTTAAGTATCGATCCAAGAACGATAGCCGCTTTCTTTTCGTATTATTCATCTTTCCTCTCCTCATTTCATGTAGATTAACAGCCGCAACGAAGCGTAGGATTGGTTTCTTCGATCCTACGGATATTCTCGGTTTGATCGGGAATATGTTGTAAAATAGCCTCCATCAAATCATATTCCTTGTTTTGTGGATGAAGAGAATAGTAAATCCACTGTCCCCTTCTCTCCTCTTTGATTAATCCGGCATCCTTCAACTTACGAAGATGTTGACTCACAGATGGCTGGCTCATATTAAACACTTCAAGAAGCTCACAAACACAACATTCCCGCTGTTTTAAAATAGCGACAATGGTTAAGCGGGTTTTATCGCCTAACAATTTTAAAATATGCGCTGCTTTTTCGATTTCCCAAGCGGTCTCACTCATCAACTCTCCTCCCTTTTTAAGTCTTGCTGTAGAAATAGAAGACGTAAAATCATTCTCCAATCACTGAATATAATCATATAAGCATATACTTATATAAAGCAAGTGAGGATAAGAAATCTTGGACCTCTGTCAATAGATTGGACAGCCAGAATCGAGAAAATTACGCAATTTGACCGTACATTTGTTCGTATTGAAAAGGTGTAAGATACCCGATAGCGGAATGTACGCGTTTCCGGTTGTAGAAAA
>NZ_LPUG01000020.1:0-103142 GCF_001560855.1 Anoxybacillus sp. P3H1B
TGTCCATAGGCTTCATCCTTTATATTGGATTTGGACAGGGACCACCTGTACCATCCATTATAAAGGATTTTTTATGGACTTTTTTCAATTCGGAATTTTCGAATTAAATTAATGCAACGCTAGTGATCTAATATATAAAATCAATATGGATTTATATTCTAAAAATATATTTTAGAGGAGTTGTTATTCAATGTGTGGGATTTGTAACTAGACACAAAGAAGAAATAATAGTTGAAAAATCGATAAGCAAGAATAACCACAAGCCTTGATAATTCCAGCTTTTCTTAAATGTTTACCAATTTGTAATTCAGAAAATCCGTCTTTTATTTCTTTTGGTAATTGCGCAAAACACTCTTTTTTCGTTATCATAATGGTGACACCTTTCTTTCTTTGGTTTTTGGTTTGGACACCAATAGTTACCAAAAGAAAGAGGTGTCTTTTTGTTTTTTAGACGAATTTTTTCAGTGTCAAGTGAATATGAGATACCCAAAGAAACCTATCAAATCAAGGATTATTCATAAATTTTTCACTGCGAAAGTTGAGGTAGTAATTTATTATGGCTTCTCATCTGCATAAACATATATGTGAAATTCTAGAGAGGAAGATATATATGAAAAAGAGACAGCTAATAGTTGTTTTAATTACATTAACTATAGAAACTGTCTTGACATATCTGATTTCCCTAAAATTATCCATTCGATTTATAGAACTTATGTTTCCTGTGGGACTTGCTTGCTCGTTTTTTATTTTTTGGTTCTCAAGTAGTGGAGGATTGATTACCAATTTTATTAATAGCAAAATTAGTGCATTAACTCTCTATATTCAAGAGAGGGAAGAGCTTCAATTTCATAAAGGACCAGCATTTTATGCTTCGTTATTATTTTTATTCATAGGGCTGATATTCTTTATCCTTCTGGTCTCAGGAATAATACCACCTGCAAATAAGTAAGATTTATTGCCACAAAATATGCCTAACAAACGGTTATTGCTTTGAAATGAGGGCTCCGCATTAAGATGTATTTAACTTTTGTTTCTTAAATGCATAAATAAGTTAACAACCTACTTTTGCTGAAAAATCAATTACATTGCTTGGTCAATATCCGCAATTATAGAGGGACTTTAATAATTTGAATGTTTAATGTGAAAATTACATAACTATTTTTCAACACCGTTCGTATTTCCGAACGGTGTTATACATGTTTTGAACTCCAAAATTACACCACTTTTTTACAATTGTTAAGAAGATTTAGAGGATTTTTGCTAAAAGTTGATGAAGCTAAGCGGTTAATTGAAGAAGTAAAAGGGGCTTTTGGACTGCGACGAGCAACGATTCTGAATAAGGTGTTGAAGAGAAGTTTTATAGAAAAGGAAATAAAATCAATTGATTAAAAAGGGTAGGCATTCTTATTGAATATAATACCATTGTTGCTATTAGTGAGCTCCGTTCTTTTATTTATTTCTTCTGAAGGTTTTAATTTTTTTCTTATTATTCCAATCGCGGCAGTTGGATTCATTTGGGGAAATTTTTCTAAAAAACAATCAAAAGAAATGGTTTTAAAAATTGGTATTTGGGGAAACGCGATATGGCTTATCTTTCTAATTTGCTGGTACTCATTTATTTTCTATAGTTGGCATCAACAACCTTAAAAACAAAATGTATATAAGTTGGTGAATTCATGACAATCGCTGAGATTCACGGGAAGCTTCTAGAATATGAAGGGATGGATGTATTTTGCAATAGAAAAGTGCAGAAAAATGCAATCAAAAACGCAGAGTGTTGCCACCCTTATAGGCTACTTTCTCTTAGAAAGAGCGTTAGCCAACCTATAACTTTCTCCGTGAAATGAAAGTATATGAGCGTGATGGATTAAGCGGTCAACTAGTGCTGCTGTTAACCTCGAATCTGTAAAGATTCTATTCCATTGGCTAAATTCTAAATTAGAAGTGATAATTAAACTCTTCTGTTCGTAAAACTCTGAAATGAGTTGAAAGAGGAGCTCTGCTCCTTCTTTACTAAAAGGTAAATAACCCATTTCATCTAAAATAACCAAATCCACTTTCTCCAGTCGTTTTCTGAATGCTGATACACGATGAATCCTTAAAGCACTTTCTAACTCCTCTACAAGATGAGCTACCCGATAAAAGCGTACTTCATAGCCCTCCTCACAAGCTTTCCTTCCTAACCCTGTTGCTAAATGGGTTTTTCCTGTACCAGGTGAACCAACCAGAACTACGTTCTGCTTTTTTTCTATGAATGCTAAACTACACAAGTCTTCTCTAGTTAGCTGAGCAGGAAATCGTATTTGTTCTGTCCATTCATAATCATGTAAGCTTTTTTTATCTAAGAATTTGGCCTTTTTGATCAAACGCATGGATTTTGCTTGCTCTCTAAGGCGTATTTCCTCACGGAATAAATCTTGTAAATACTGTTCAGGATTCATAAAATCAATGTGTTCATATACATTTGCTACATAAGCCAGTCTTAAAGATTTACATATCTCTTTTAAGTCCGTTGTCATGATGTAACCTCCTTATCAGGAGCTAACGAATCATATTGACTCCAATCGATTTCATATGGGTTGTTTTCCACTGGAAGCTTTTCTTGAGATATTAGTTCGTAGAACTCTTCATTAATTTTTTTCATGTCATGAGTGACTAGTAGTGTCGCTAATCCCTCTAAACGTTTTCTACGAATCAATAAATTATCAACGAATAAAAAATCTTTAATCCTCCCCGGTAAATAGTCTCTATAACGAGAGTATTCGATAACTCTTGGCTTATGGATCCATGTCTTAATAATAGAGAGCCAAGGGAGAGCCTTCCGTTTCTTCATATAAGGACGAAAATCTTCAAGTAAGATATCTCCATCTGGAGAGGTAATTTTCAACTGATCCCATGTTAACGTTGCATACAATTGGCTATAGTTAGATGCTTTAGGTACATGTATGAACATATGATCGATTTTTACTTCGTTATACTTATTTACTCTTACGAGCTCCGTTTTCCATACTGGATAATCCTTTTCTGGTAAAGCAAGCAAATGGTTCTTTTCGTCTAACCACAAGTCTTCCATTCGTACCTGTTTCTCATAATGCAACCGGTCTCTATCTTTATTTAATTTTTGAAAGAGTTGATCTGTTAAATCCTCATAACTATTCATAACCGGCGCTTGATTAAAAAAGTTGTAACGAATATACCCCACTTTGTTCTCCACATTTCCTTTTTCGTGCCCACTATGTGGATTACATACTTGAACATCGAATCCATAATAACTTTGAAAACGTAGGAATTCCTCTGTAAGTTCTGCTTCTTCATCAATGGATCTGGTCTTTTTAACAGCTGGGGTTAAGTTATCTATTCTAATTCGTCTAGGTATTCCACCTATTTGATGAAATCATTGTTTTAGACCATATAAAAAACACTCTTGATTTTGGGAAGGTAAAGGAACGGCAAATCCAGCATTACTATAAGGAAAAGACATGACTAAAGTATGTATATCTACTAATTCCCTATCCTGTACGGCTTCCATTACACCAAAGTCTACTTGTGCGTCACTGGGTGGGTGCTCAAGCCTTTCGAAGCCCTTATCTTTACTTTCCACATGTGAGTTTTCCCACTCTGAAATAAAGTAACAAACGGTCCGATAGGACCCCTTAAATCCTAATTCTACTAAATCATCGAACATTTTCTTTTTTGTCCTTCTTGATTTCTTTTTTAACTTAGAGTCTTCAAATAGCCAAGTTGAAACGATTTCACCCCATTTTTCTTCATACATCATACCTTTTTTCTGTGGGCTTTTTTGTTCAGGTAGTTGATCTTCGTCTGCATATTTTTTAGCCGTTCTCCAATTGATTTTTAGTGTACGCTGTATTTCAGAAATAGAAAGACCTTTGTTGTTTCTTAAGAATTTGATACAATGAATTTCAGACATTGCTAGCATCCTTTCTAAACCTCCACTATGAATTGATTCGACACCAATTACAGTAGAGGGACTTGGGGTGGCTGGCAAGTCTTTTTTTATTTAGTCATAAAGTGCAGTTCTCTGCATTTTTTCTTTGCAAAGCTCTGCACTTTTATTTTGCAATAAACAACATCTTAACCTTGTTTTAATATGTTTTCCTTACCTTTTTTCTTATTCCAGTAACAATTTTATTAGTCTAATAAGGAAAGATTAGAAGATTTAATTCTGGTGCAAAGAACCTTATGTCAACAACGATTTAAAATTGGTTCTCCCACAATTTTGGTGAAGAAATCAAGGATAGATTCATGTGGTTAACTAATATTTTTTTAGAAAAGTATTAAGCGAATGGGTAAAGGACTTTTTTGCTCAGTAAATCGAACTTGGCTCGCCCATACATTTGGCGTTTGATGACCTTTAGACGGTTTACTTGTCCTTCTACAATGCTATTGCTCCAAGAGTAGGATCATGCGTGTTTGACCGATTCTATATCTGATTGTATGTATTTGATAAATTGTTGTACTTCATGTATCTTACTGTCTTCAGCCTGTAAGAGTCGTTCCTGAAGTGCTTGTTTATTCTTTTGTTCGTTCATCAGCTTCTGGAAGGCCTGAATAACGGATTTTAGCCGATGCAAAGCTTGATGTTGTTTGAAGCACTTGTCAAAGAGGATTGGTTCCTCCTGCGTAGGGAGAAGTTGGGACCACAAGTATGCTTGTAGTTTATATCTAGAAATACGAATGTTGTTTGTGTTTTTTTCATTCATCTCCCGCTTTCTTAGCCTTTCAATATAGTCCTGTAATGTAGACAATGACTGATCATATCCCTGTTTTTGTATCACAGAAAAGATATGATTGACCGTTGCTTGTGCTTGTAGAAGCTCTAGGATTTCCGAACGGTAGAGATCGGCACGATGTCTACCACGCCGTATAGGCTTCGGGGGCTTTTTCAGCTGTAAGTATTTGTCTAATGTTTTTCTATCCATGCCAAACTCCCTTATGATGTCTGCTTTACGTTGTCCTTCCTTATACCGTAGTTGTACTTGCTGAATCAGCGCCCATCTTTTCTTCTCACTAGCAGTGAGAGAATGGCACTCTTGTCTAGAAGGTCTGTAGTCATCCGACTCTGCAACACAAATAGAAATATGACGTAAAAACTGCTCCACCTTTTGCGTTAAGTTGTGAAAGAGATGCCAGCGGTCTGTAATCTGTACCGCATGAGGGCATCCTTCACGAATTCCTTTCGCGTATTCCGTGGAACCATCACGAGTTACAACTTGAATAGAAGGATACTTTCGCAGCCAGTTAGACACCTCTTGTACCGTTCGATTTTCCAATAACGCCATCGGCTTTTGGGTTTGTAAGTCACAAACGATACTTCCGTATCGTTGCCCTCTTTTCATGGCCCAGTCGTCAATTCCAATGGTAGTAGGTTCTGTAATAGGAGGTATTTCTTCCTTACGAATCAAATACAGAAAACTATCTGCACTTGTAGGAATCCCATACTGCTTAGAAACTTTACTAGCAGTCTCTGCACTTAGGGTAAAGGCAAGATGCTTGAGAAAGGCGGTCAAGCGACTGGTACGTCTAGCATAAGGAGACCACCAATCTGGAGTTCGCTCCGTAAAAATACGTTGTGAACAGGCAGAATGATCACAAAAGAATTTCCTTGCACGTACATACAGAAATACTTGTAACGATAAAATAGTTACATCTTGAATCACACGCCAGTATCGGCTGTGGACACGCGAAGAAGGCATGTTACATGATGGACAAAGATTCAGTTTTTGTTGAGATTGGACATACAACTTGACGCACGAACGATCAACAGAATAAAATAGCAACTTCCAATCCTTATAGAATGTTTGCAGTTCCAAAATAAACCCTCCCGTGATAATAGTTTACTACTATAATGACTACGAGAGGGTTTCACCAAAATTGTGGCAGAACCATTTTATCACCGTTGGTGACGATAGTGCATACAAAATCGTTCTTCAATATAGTTAACTATTGGATTTTTATGTTAAAATCTTAGGGAAAAACATAGAACAATCTGTTTAAATGAATTGGAGGGAGACAGAATGCCGATTGAAGTAGGGATTTGGAAGATCGATAATGAAGTTAAAAAGTTGTCTTACTCACCAATAGAATCAGAAAAAAAGCTAGAAGATATATTAGAAAAAGATTTATCGATTCTTTCGGATGATTTGCTTTTAATTGGTCGGCAAATTCAGACTGATTACGGGAAATTTATTGATATGTTTGCATTGGATCAAGAGGGAAACATCTCAATTATCGAACTAAAGAAAAATCGTACCCCAAGAGAAGTTGTAGCCCAAGCTCTTGACTATGCTTCTTGGGTACAAAATTTATCTTACGAACGAATTTTAAAACTTTTTGAGGATAAACAAGGGATTCCTTTAGAGGAAGCATTTGTAGATAAATTTGGAACTGATTTGCCGGAAAAATTAAATGAGTCCCACCAAATAATTATTGTTTCGTCGCAATTAGATGCAGAAACGGAAAGAATTATCAACTATTTGTCCGATAATTTTGGTGTTCCGATTAACGCTGTGTTTTTTAGATATTTTAAAGAAGGAAACCAAGAGTTTATTACGAGAAGCTGGTTAATTGACCCGAATGTTGTGGAAGAAAAATCAAGTAATACAAGGAATGAGAGCAAAACAGAGAAATGGAACAAACAAGACTTTGTCGTTAATTTTGATGACGGACAGTATCGAAGCTGGGAAGATGCGACTAAATATGGTTTTATTTCTGCTGGAAATGGCAAATGGTACAGCAGGACTCTAAAGCAATTATTTGTAGGCGCAAGAATATTTTGTATGATCCCGAAGCATGGATATGTAGGAATCGGAAAAGTGGTAGAAGAGGCAAAGCCGATGCGGGATGTCGAGATTGAGATTAACGAGGAAAGGAAAAAACTTATTGATTTACCGCTAAACGCCCCAAATATGAAACATGATTTAGAGAACGATGAACTATGTGAACATGTTGTACGGGTCGAATGGGTGGAAACTGTTCCAAAGGAGAAAGCATATTGGACAAAGGGATTAAAAGCGAATCAAAACAGTGCATACAAATTAAGAAGCCAGTATACAATTGAAAAAGTTTTAAAATTCTTTGGATTAGAGGAAAGTTAAAAGACGATCCATTTGATTTGGAACGTCTTTGTAATTTTTTCACGATGGCAGCAACTTAGGGAATATATGATGACTTCAACATACATGAAGTTTCGAATCCAATTGATTGGTGTAAGGTGAATAACCTGGCAATGTTTTATTTAGGTTTTTTGCGTTGAATTCCATTGGAAATGATTAAGGTATACTGTTAATTTTGTGGTAAAATAGAACTAAGAATCTCTTAGAAAAATAAAGGTATTTCTTATCATTGTGATTAGAGTAATAGAGATAAGGAATATGCAAAAACGAGGTGTCCATATGCCGCACAACTTTCATTTTCTTGAGGAAAAATGGGAAGTTCTCGCCAAGGTGGGGGAAACGGCGGAACGGAATGTGTATCAAAATCCAAACGTCGCTATTAGCGAACTGAGAAAATTTGCGGAAACGATTACAAAATATATTTTAGCGTTGGAAGACATTCGCGAAGAGCGGGGAACGGACCAGCAAGAACGTCTAAGAGCGCTCTTTTACGATCAAATCATCCCAAAAGAAATTTATGATTTGTTAAACGTCATTCGCCAAAAAGGGAATAAAGCGGTGCATGAACCAAGTTATGGAGAAGTGCATGAAGCGAAAGCATTATTGCAAATGGCGTTTAGAATCGGCGTGTGGTTTATGGAAGTGTACGGCGATTGGTCGTTCCAGGCTCCCGAGTATATCGAACCGGCGCCGCAAAGTGCGATTTCAGCCGACGAGTTAAATGAAGTCGTGAAATCATATGAAGAAAAATTGGCACAGCTAGAAACAGAGCTTGAGAAAATCAGAAAGCAACAAATTTATACAAGCAGCGAAGAAAAGCAAAAACGGCGTGAGTACTCGCAGCGCGTTGCCGCGAATTTGGAATTGACGGAGGCAGAAACGCGGCTTCTCATTGACCAGCAATTGCGGGACGCCGGCTGGGAAGCAGATTCGGAAACGATTCGTTTTTCTAAAGGAGCCCGTCCGGAAAAAGGAAAGAATATGGCGATTGCCGAATGGCCGTTAAAGAAAGGCTACGCTGATTACGCTTTATTTGTCGGACTCGAGCTAGTGGGCATTATTGAAGCGAAACGCGCCAGCAAAGACATTCCGTCCGACATTGAACAAGCAAAAGAATATGCAAAGCTCGTCGTGCCACATGGCAACGAAGTGATTCACGAGCCGTGGGGCGATTATTTCGTGCCGTTTTTATTTGCGACAAACGGCCGCCCTTACTTCAAACAGCTCGAACAAAAATCAGGCATTTGGTTTTTAGATGCCCGGAAATCCACGAACCATCCGCGCCCGTTGCAAGGATGGTATACGCCTAAAGGACTGCAAAAACTATTAGAAAAGGATGTCGAGCGTTCCGAGCAATTTTTGCGCGACGAAAAATTTGATTATTTGAAACTAAGAGACTATCAAGTCAACGCGATTCAAGCTATCGAAAAAGCGTTGGAAGAGAAAAAGCGCAGCATTTTAGTCGCGATGGCCACCGGAACAGGAAAAACGCGAATGGCGATCGGCCTCATTTATCGCTTGCTTAAGGCGAAGCGCTTTAACCGCATCTTGTTCCTTGTCGACCGGAAAGCGCTTGGCGAACAAGCCGAGAGCGCGTTTAAAGAAAGCAAGATGGAAAGCTTCCATACGTTCACCGAGATTTACAGCTTGCAATCGCTATACGAGCAAAAGCCGGATCCGGAGACGAAAGTGCACATCGCAACGGTGCAAGGAATGCTCAAACGCATTTTTTATAACGACAAAACAGAGGACATTCCGCCAATCGACCAATATGATTGCATTATTGTCGACGAGGCGCATCGCGGTTATACGCTCGATAAAGAAATGAGCGAGATGGAAATCGAAATCAGAGACCATCACGATTACGTGAGCAAATACCGAAAAGTGCTCGATTATTTTGATGCCATCCGCATCGGGCTAACGGCTACGCCTGCGTTGCATACAACCGAAATTTTCGGGCCGCCAGTTTTTACTTATTCTTATCGTGAAGCCGTCGTTGATGGCTATTTAGTCGACCATGAACCGCCGTATCAATTTGAAACGGTATTAAAAAGGGAAGGAATCACTTGGGCGAAAGGCGAAAAGGTCGACGTATACGATACGGTTTCTGGCACCATTTCACAAGAATATCTTGAAGATGAAGTGAATATTGAGGTGGCGCATTTTAATACAAAAGTGATCACAGAAAGCTTTAATCGTGTGATTATACGAGAGCTGACGAACTATATTTCTCCAGATGATGAGGGAAAAACATTGATATTTGCAGCGACAGATGACCACGCCGATTTAGTCGTACGTCTTCTAAAAGAAGAGTTTGCTCATGTATACGGTGAAGTCGAAGATAATGCCATTATGAAAATTACCGGCTCAATCAAAGATCCATCTGCTGCGATTCGTCGTTTTAAAAATGAAAAATATCCAACCATTGTTGTTACAGTCGATTTATTAACGACAGGTGTTGATGTCCCATCGATTACCAATCTCGTGTTCTTGCGACGCGTCCGTTCTCGGATTCTTTACGAGCAGATGCTGGGTCGAGCAACGAGACGATGTGAAGAAATCCGCAAAGATCACTTTAATATTTTTGACGCGGTCGGCATCTATGAAGCGTTAAAACCATATACAAGCATGAAGCCAGTTGTCGCCCGTCCAAATATTTCTCTAGTGCAATTAGTTGAAGAATTAGAAGGACTTGAAAAAACGGAACATCTTCAACATCAGCGAGAACAAATGATTGCCAAAATCCAGCGAAAAAAACGCCAATGGTTAGATAAGCAATATCAAGATTTTAAAGTGTTATCTGGTGGCAAAACGGTGGACGAATTTATTGATTGGGTAAAATCCTTGAGTCCTACGGAACTGTCTGTACAATTAAAAGAGTATATGTCGATGTTCCGCTATATCGATGAAAATCGTGATCGAGAAAACAAACAATATATTTCTACACATGAAGATGAGCTGATTGGGGTCAAACGCGGATATGGGAACGCAGAGAAACCAGATGACTATTTACAATCATTTGGAGAATTTATTCGCAGCAATATGAACCAAATTCCTGCTTTGACGATTGTATGTCAGCGTCCAACTGAATTAACGAGAGAAGAGTTAAAAAAGCTATTGCTTGAGTTAGATCAAAAAGGCTTTTCTGAGAAAAAGCTGCAAGCGGCATGGCGCGAGGCGAAAAACGAAGACATCGCGGCCGATATCATCGCCTTCATCCGTCAGCAAGCGCTCGGCGATCCGCTCATTAGCCATGAAGAACGGATTAAAAATGCGATGAAGAAAATCTACCAAATGAAAGCATGGCCACCTGTGCAAAAGAAATGGCTCGAACGCATCGAAAAACAACTTTTGCAGGAATCTGTTCTCCATCCGGATCCTGAAAAAGCATTTGAATACGAACCATTCAAAAATCATGGTGGATTTAAACAGTTGAATCGAATTTTTAACGGAGAGTTAGCGGAAATTGTCCGGGAAATTAATCATAACTTGTACAACTATCATCAACAGAAGGAGCAAGCGTAGATGAACAACAGAGAAATTGTCCAAAAACTATGGAATTTATGTAACGTTCTTCGTGATGACGGCATTACATATCACCAATACGTCACAGAGCTAACGTATTTGCTGTTTTTAAAAATGATGAAAGAAACGGGTTATGAGTATGTCATTCCAGAAAAGTATCGCTGGGACTCGTTAGTACAAAAAGACGGAATTGAATTGAAGGAACATTATCAACAGCTGTTGCTTGATTTAGGAAAAGAAGAAAATGAATTATTAAAACAAATTTATACAGATGCGACCTCAAATATTAGAGAACCAAAGAACTTGGAAAAAATCATACAATCCATCAATAACTTAGATTGGTACAATGCGAAGCAAGAAGGATTAGGGGATTTATACGAAGGATTGTTAGAGAAGAACGCGAGTGAAATGAAATCAGGAGCGGGGCAATATTTTACGCCTCGCGTCCTCATCGACGTCATTGTTAAGCTTGTCAATCCGCAGCCGGGGGAGCGCTGCCACGACCCGGCCGCCGGAACGTTTGGCTTTATGATCGCGGCCGATCGCCACGTTCGCGAGCAAACCGATGATTATTTCGATTTATCCGAAGAAGAAATCGAGTTTCAAAAATATAAAGCTTTTTCCGGCGTCGAGCTTGTGAAAGATACGCACCGTCTTGCGACGATGAACGCGCTTCTTCATGACATTCATGGGGAAATTTTGTTAGGCGACACGCTATCATCGCTAGGCGAAAGCTTGAAAAACTACGACGTCATTTTAACGAACCCGCCGTTTGGAACGAAAAAAGGCGGCGAGCGGGCGACAAGAACGGACTTTACGTTTACGACATCGAACAAACAGCTGAACTTCTTGCAGCACATTTACCGCGCGCTTAAAGCAAATGGAAAAGCCCGCGCGGCCGTCGTTCTGCCGGATAACGTCTTGTTTGAAGGCGGGGTCGGTGCCGATATTCGCCGCGACTTAATGGACAAATGCAATTTGCATACGATTTTGCGTCTGCCAACGGGCATCTTCTACGCCCAAGGGGTAAAAACGAACGTCTTGTTCTTCACGCGCGGCACTAGCGATGTCGGCAATACGAAAGAAGTATGGGTGTATGATTTACGCACGAACATGCCATCTTTCGGCAAGCGCAACCCGCTCACCGCGGAACATTTTGCCGGCTTCATTCAAGCGTACACCGCCGAAGACCGCCGCCAAGTGCAAGACGAGCGCTGGAACGTATTCACGCGCGAAGAGATTGCCAAAAAAGGCGACAGCTTAGACATCGGCTTAATTGCCGACGAATCGCTGTCGATTTACGAAAACTTGCCAGACCCGATCGACTCGGCCGAAGAAGCGGTCGAAAAACTCGAATTAGCGATTTCTTTATTAAACGAAGTCATCGCCGAATTAAAAGCAGCGGAATCAAGCTCAACATCCAAAGAAGAAACAGCTGAGGTGCTGAAACAATGAGCAAAACAAAACAAAAATCAATCGACGAACTATTGGAAGAAGCGCTAGTACCGGAAGACGAACAGCCGTATCAAGTGCCGGGGAATTGGGTGTGGGTGAGACTAAAATCTATTAATAAAAACGAAAAAAGAAATATCGAACCCCGTAATTATGAAGAGGAAGTTTTTGAATTATATAGTGTACCAAACTATGATTTAGATGAACCGGAATATATCAAAGGGAAGGAAATAGGATCTAACAAACAAATCGTAAAAGAAAACGAAATTCTTCTATGTAAAATCAATCCGAGAATTAATCGAGTATGGATGGTTTCAAATAATAAAGGAAAGTACAGAAAATTAGCTTCTACTGAATGGATTGTAATCAGTGAGAATGAAGCAATATATCCAAAGTATCTACTATTTCTTTTAAAGGCCCCTTATTTTAGAAAACTAATAACTTCTAATGTATCAGGAGTAGGTGGTTCTCTAACCAGAGCAAGACCTAAAGAGGTTGAATTGTATCCAATAGCCTTACCACCTTTAAATGAACAAGAACGCATTGCCGAGAAAATCGAGCGGCTTTTTGCGAAAATTGATGAAGCGAAGCGGTTGATTGAGGAAGTGAAGGAGTCGGTTGAGCTAAGACGGGCGGCGATTTTGGAGAAGGCGTTTAGGGGGGAGTTGACGAAGAAATGGCGTCAACAAAACAATGTACAGCAAAGTGCGGAAGAATGGCTGGAAGAAATTTTGAATCTAAAAAATACAAAAACCAATAAATTTAATGATCAGTTAGATCCTGCTATTCTAGACAAACTTTTTGAGCTGCCCGAAGGATGGAAATGGATAAGGCTAAACGATTTGATAGAATCTTCTGTATATGGGACATCGGCTAAAGCAACTGATGATAGCAGCGGAATACCTGTTTTAAGAATGGGGAATATTGTTGATGGCTCTATACAGTTTACAGATTTGAAATATCTATCTAATGAACATATTGATGTTCAAAAACTTGGGCTAGAAGTTGATGACCTTCTTTTTAATCGTACCAATAGTTACGAATTAGTAGGAAAAACTGCCTTAGTAGATGAAAGTATTGCAGGTCAAGCCACTTTTGCATCTTATTTAATTCGTGTTCGTTTGTTTTATAAGGATATATTAGCATTCTATGTATGTCACTATATAAATAGCCACATTGGACGGAATATATTGCTTTCAATGGTGACACAGCAAGTTGGACAGGCGAATATAAACTCGCAAAAACTTGCCTCTTTACCTATTCCTCTCCCTCCAAGAGAAGAGATAGTGGAGATTTCTAAATATCTTAGCTATTATAGGGAAAAAGAGGAACAACTAAAAAATATATTAAGTATTGAAGCCAAAATTGAGTCACTAAAACATTCAATCTTGTCCAAAGCCTTCCGCGGCGAGCTTGGTACAAATGATCCGAACGATGAACATGCGATTGAGTTGTTAAAAGAGGTGCTAAAATCTAAATAAACTACAATGTAGAAGCCCACTCAACAAATATAGAGTGGGTTCTTTTGCACATAAGTGACGTTTTAAATTGTTTATTCTAATAGATAACAGTTTTAAAGGGGGATTGTGTTATGGATAACCTCATGAAACAAATTAGCAATCCTTCATCAACTGGAGGGATCGGTATTCATTTTGAAAATCGTGTTCAGGCATCGTTTGTGCTTCTAATGCTTACAGGCGGTTTTGCTCCTTGTTTGCCGACATGGCCTATTTGCAAAATTAAGTTTCAAGGGAAATATCAAAACTTTGATATTGATGATTTCATCGTTTACACGAAACAGCTAGAGACTAACAAAGAAGCAAAACTTTTATGCCAAATTAAACGTTCTATTGGCATTACTAGCGGAAGCCGTGAATTTGGTGAGGTTATGCAGGCAGCTTGGAGCGATTTCAATAAAAAAGGTCTGTTTATTGAAGGGACAGATGCTATAGCACTTATTACAGGTCCGCTTAGCGCTAAAGATACCCGCAGTGTTCGTGATTTGCTTAGACAGGCTCAAAACTCGGAAAGCGCAGAGGATTTTATTCAGAGGGTAAAGCTTTCTAAGTTTTCAGGAAAAGACCAAAGGGATAAGTTCGAGGTTTTTAAAAGCCATTTAAAAGCTGCCAATAATCATAATGATGTTACAGACGAGCAGTTATGGAGATTTTTGAAAAGTTTTCATTTACTTATCTATGATCTCGATATTGAAGGGGTAACGCTCTCGTTGTTGCACTCCCTAATAGGACAGTATTCGGTAGACCGTGTTCAAGATATTTGGGCAAGGATTGTGAATTTGGTGGAATGGAAAAACGAAAATGCTGGTTTTGTAACAATCGAATGTATCCCTGATGATATTCGTACATTATTTCAAAAGCCGATTCCAAGAATGATTCCTAATAATTTCTTGGCGCCCGCTGTGTTGCTAGCTAGAGAGAAAGGATGGGGGCGTCTTGAATATGCGTCATCCTTAGCCTTTGCGAACCTTGTTGGTTCATGGAACGAAAAGATTGAGGGAGATCTTCAAATCATTTCGAACCTTACTGGAGAGATGTATCATGACTGGATTAATAAGATTCAAGATATTATCCATGAGCCCAACGCTCCTATTGTTTTGAAAAATAGGGTATGGAATGTTACTAAGAGGCAGGAATTATGGGAGGAGTTAGGTCCTCGAATTTTTGACCGCCATTTAGATAATTTTAAACAATATGCTGTGGCTGTTCTTGCTGAGCGACACCCCAAGTTTGAATTGCCGCCAGAAAATCGGTTTGCTGCGAACATTTACAATAAAGTACTGAAGCATTCAGGTTCTTTAAGAAAGGGAATCGCAGAGACGCTTGCGCTTCTTGGAACTCATGCGGATAATTTGTCTAACTGTTCCTTAGGTAAAGCAGCTGCCGTTGCAGCAACAGTAGTCAGAGAAATCCTACAGGAGGCAGATTGGGTGCTTTGGGGAAGCTTGAACGATTTGCTTCCATTGTTTGCAGAAGCGGCACCGGATGAATTTTTGGAGGGTGTTGAGAACGCATTACGACAAACTCCTTGTCCATTCGATGAACTTTTCTTACAAGAGGGAAACGGAATTACGGGCGGCAATTATCTGACGGGATTACTTTGGGCATTGGAAACACTCGCTTGGGATGAGCAGTTTTTAGTTCGAACTTCTGTCATTTTAGGTGAGCTCGCATCCCGTGACCCTGGTGGCACGTATGAAAATCGCCCTATAAATTCGTTGACAACTATTTTTTTGCCTTGGCTTCCGCAAACAACTGCATCGATTGAGAAGAGAAAGATAGCGTTTCAAGTACTTCAGCAAGAAATTCCTGATATTGCATGGAGAGTATTGTTAAACTTGCTTCCGAATCAACGCACAACGTCTGTAGGTTCTCATCAGCCTCTTTGGCGTAAAACCATTCTGGAGAACTCAGAAAATAAAGTGACTCGTGATGAATATTGGGAACAAGTTTCTATTTATGCGGATTTTATTGTTGAAATGGCCAAAAGCGATCCTTCTAAATGGGGTGAACTTATTGAACACCTTGATCATCTTCCGCCGTTCTCTTTTAATAAAGCATTAGAGTATCTTTCGTCCAAAGACATTATAGATAACATATCTGAAAATGATAGGACCCATATTTGGACAGCACTAGTCAAGTTCGCTCAAAGACATAAAACTTTTAGCGATAAGGATTGGGCGCTTAGCCCCGACTTGGTGTCTCAAATTGAAAATGTCGCTGAGCTACTTGCTCCAACGAATCCAATCGATTTGTATCATTGGCTGTTTAACGATCGGGATTTTATTATATTTAGAAGAAAGGGCCAAGAATCAGATGTTGAAAAACAACGTCAACAGGCAATAAAAGATGTACTAGAATACGGTGGAATAGATGCGGTATATGAGCTTGTGAAAAAGGTAGAATCACCGCTAAAAGTAGGAAAAACTCTTGGTAGCATCGCGGGAACGGAAATCGATTCACTCATTCTGCCAAATGTCTTGGATAGCGATGATCTGTATCTGGTCCAGTTCGTGCGTGGATATGTTTGGCAGCGACAATCAAAACAAGGATGGGCATGGGTTGATAAGCTAGATTATACAAATTGGACACATGTTCAAATAGGTTATTTTCTTTCGTACCTTCCTTTTACCGTCGAGACATGGAATCGTGCAAATGCATTACTTGGTGATCATGAGATTGAGTATTGGAGCAGGGCAAATACGAATCTTCACCGATCAGATGGTCATCTTGAAATGGCCGTACGAAAATTAATCAAGTACAGGAGACCTCTAGCAGCTATCGACTGTTTATATTATGGGGGTATTCTGGAGAAGCAGCCTTTGAATCAAAAATTAGCCATACAGGCACTTTTAGAGGCTATTTCTTCGACTGAACCTTTGTATTCTACAAGCAGATACGAAATTGTTGAGATGATCAAAGCGTTACAAAATGATCCTGAGACTAACAAAGATGATCTTTGCAAAGTCGAATGGGCGTATTTGCCGATTTTAGATTCAAGTGATGAAGTTCCACCAAGGACACTTGAAGAAAAACTATCACTCAATCCGCAATTTTTTTGTGAAATCATTGCTCTTATTTATCGATCAAAAAAGGAGACTAATCGTAATCATATAGAACCGACCGAACAACAAAAGTCTATGGCTTTAAATGCGTATCGATTACTTAATATGTGGCGAACTCCTCCTGGAATGAAGTCAGATGGTAGATTCTCAAAAGAAGACTTCGCTTGGTGGTTAAAGCATACTAAGGCAGCGTGTACAGAATCAGGTCATTTTAAGGTTGCGATGCAACATGTTGGAAAAGTCCTTATGTATTCCCCAACAGATCCCGATGGATTATGGCTCCATAGGGCGGTAGCCGAGGCTTTGAACAGTAAGGAAGGGGAGGACCTAAGAAAAGGTTTTTGCATGCAACTACTTAATTCCCGTGGAGTATATTGGGTAGATCCGACAGGAAAGGAAGAACGAGAACTTGCGGCAAATTATAGGCACAAAGCTGATAGTATAGAGAATGCGGGGTATTACCGACTTGCCGCAGATCTTAGAAAATTGGCGGAGTTTTATGAACAGGAGGCAGAAAGAGTGGTTATGGAGCACCAAGGGGAAGATGTATGATTCAAGAGCCCATCTATAGGAAACTACGAGATGGACTTTATTAAGTTGACGATTTAGATTAAAAACCGACATATACAAACATTGGTATCATTTAAAGTATGTTGAGGTTATTTTATATATGTCGGGGTTCTAATGTATTAGTAGGATAGATTGGTGAAATTATTAATCTAAACAATTTAATCATTGCGAATAATCACTATGATAGCGTTAATAGGGAATATCGCATCATCAAAACAGAAGGGGGTGTCTAATAAGTCGATTTATCGGCTTATAGACACCCTCTTAATGTTTTAGAGACGTTGATATATCAATGCTCGCTTTGCAAACTTCTTTTAAACGTTTCACACTAGTCGTTCTGACGATTGTCTACATTTTTGCAAGGAATCGAAAATCTATAGTAATAATCGTTCTGCAACCTCTCCCATGCTCATTCTAACTTTGTACATGCTAATAACGGTTTTCACAAGCTACTCATCACGACGTTGATACGGATCTACGCTTATTTCTTTATTAAAATCATCAACGGCTAATCTTTTTGATGACCCAAAACTCAGCACTGGTTCTAAAGTTCTCAACACATTAGATTTCCCCAAGTTATTATGGCCAATTAGTACGTTTATGCTTTCATTGAATTCAATCACATTGTTAATGTCTTTAAAATTACGAAAATTATGTATTTTAATTTGGATATGTACATGATATGACACTCCTTAGCTTGAAACATGTTTATAGGGTGCTGAAAAAAATCTTGCGTTTCGCTTAACTTTTTAATGGCAGAAAACAATGTGAGTCACTCCCCCTCTGACAATCGTAAGGCCAACCAACCTATCATGCCTGAGCCCTCCGTGTAAAGAGCTTTCAAGATCAGCCTACACTTTTACAACGAATGCTTTCATAGTTTGTTGTTGGAGCGCCTCTATAAATTCATAGGGTGACAGATCATACAAGCTGCCATTGCTGGTTGAAGAACAAATAATACTCTGAAACCGTTTTATATAAGTCTTGGAAGCTCTCAAACTCATGCTTGCTCAGACAATCTTGTTCAAAACGATGACGGATGAACTGCGGTCCACTGTCCGTGCGGATCACAGGCATTTCCGGATTCCCGAAGAACTGTTTTCAAACCACCGTCAATCAAGTTGCCAATCTCATACTATCGAACCATTGACGAGCTTTGACTAGTTGGAAGCTGATACAACGACGGCAAGCAGAGGAATGTAACAGTCGGAAGAGTAGTAATTGTGTTTACAAGTGCTAAAAGTCCTTAGAATGATACCTCCCAAGTGATTTTTTCAAGAGTCCGTTTATCAGGCAAAATGCATCCCTCGGTCATCAAAATTTTTGCAAATTATTTGTTTTGGCGACAATATTCGACAGACTTTTTCTAATTGTGTAGTAGAATAGAAGGGGGTACAAAGGTTCTATTAATATTTGCTGCATTGACCCAAAAAAACAGTAAGACCCGTACATGTCGGAATTTTTAGGTGAAGTGGTCATTAAACTGTAGTTCCTCGTGTTGAATTTTGAATACTGCCTGAGGTTTCTTACGGTTTTTATGTAGCACATGCACATGCCATAGCATGCTTCTTTCAGTAAGCCTGCATAAATCATCAGAAGAAGTACAGTAGTGAAGGGTGGAGATTAAGATAGAAAACTTTTGGTATGACCTATTACTAACTATTATCTCGGCAGTTTCAGGAGCGGTTTTAGGTGTGATTTTACCTAAATTACTAAAAAATAATAAAGATGATAGTATAATTCAAGTTAATAAACAACTAATTTTTTCACAGATACATATCGAGCAATATCATTATAACGATACATCCGTAACACCAAAGGGGACTCCTCATAGTTCCTCAAAAGAGCGAAGCATGAGTGATGGAGAAATCTTTTTTGTATACATATTAGGCTCCCTAATTTTAACATTTGCTTTCTTGAAATTCGAATCAACAATAAGTAATTTAATTCTAATTTTAATAGTTTTACTTGAAAGTACCTTTCTGACAACATCGTATGTAGTTACAAAAAAATATTGTGTTGATAAATCAATAAGAAGTATATTGGTGTTCAATACTATTTCTACATGTCTTTCGCCAATTCTATTGTACCTTATGAAAAATCCTCTTAAAGGTCCGTTCGTGAACAAAGAAGAGATTTTAAACACAATAAGCAAAGACGGTATATTATTCTTATTATCTAATGTAAATACGTTTGCATTCTTGTTCTATCAGGCAATAGGGATAATAGTATTATTTTTATTTTTGTTATTTACTTTGATTGGTACGGTTCATATTTTGTCCATGGTTAATCTAGCACTACAAAATCGATTGTCAAAAGTTTGGAGCTGGTTATTCAAGAAAACTTTTAGATTTTGTAAATCTGCCACACATTATATTTGTGTTGGAATACTACTTCTACTAATGAGTTTTTTACTTGTATCGGGAATATTGGTAAGTTTGATAACAATTGTTACCGCAGGATTGTAATTAAGTGGCCTAAAATTACCAGAATGAAATGCTCTACGCCTTTTAAAATACCACCAAGTGGTTGTACAAGTAGAAAGCCAAAATGTGGATTGATTTACATTATCCATCTAAACTCATGCTGGATGAGTTCATGGTTGAGGGCCTTACCATGCGGAGGTGTTGGGGAAACGAATTCGAGAACAAGGCTACGTTGATTGTGGATGAGGTTGGTTATACGCCACTTGATCCCATTGCCGCCAATCTCTTATTCCATGTCGTCAGCGCTCGTTACGAACGTGGAAGTATGGTGATAAACCAGTAACAAGAGTTTTGGCGAATGGGGAGAGTTGTCATGGGGTCGCGTACTGGCCACAGCCGTGCTGGATCGGTTGGTGCAACGCGCACACATTTTGAACATCCGAGACAACAGCTGCCGAATGAAAGGAAGCTGCCGCTTCCCCCAAGCACAGACGGGGCACAGGTGGGTCAATTTAAATTCGACCTTGACACTTTGAAGAACCTCTTGCTTTTAAACCAAGTACTGACAAGCTGGAAAAGGTTTAGATAATGTAACGACGGCAAACAAAGGGGTAAACAGCCAGAAGAGCAGTGTGTTTCAAGTGCCAAAAGTCTGCAGGAATGATGATAGTCCGAGTGATTTTTCTTGAGAGTCCGTCCATCAGGTGAAAATGCGTCCCTAGTTATCAAAAAAATTTTCAAATTATTTGTTTTAGCGATAAAATTCGACAAATTTTTTCTGATTGTATAGTAAAATAGAAGTGAGTAAAAAGGTTCTATGAAAAGTTCCGGTATCAAGGTTCAAAAGCAACAGCAGACCACATATATCAGACCTATATATTTCTTAATATTCAGATAATTTAAATCGTCGTTAAACTGCAGTTACTTTGCAGTTCAACGTGTGGCAGTTGCCGATTGAAGAACCTGCAATACACTACAATGGTTCTTAAGAGAAATCGAATCTGCCAAATGAGAATTATTACAATAAAAAGTTATGGAAATATTTAAAAATGAGCAGTGTAAAAATGGGCATCTAAACATTACTCTGGCTTATAAAAGAATTACGGCAAGAAGTATAGCCATTTTAGCGTCTCGAGGTGATAAAAATGATAGAGAAAGAACCGTTTATGCGTATTAGCCTGCAAACGTTAACCCCACTTTGGACAGGAAATGCTTACAGAAAAATCACAGATATTAAGACAAGCAGCATATGGGGAAGTATCCGGTGGTGGTATGAGAATGTTAGTCGTATGTATTCAGAAAAAGTATGCAACCCCATAGCGAAAGAAAAGTGCCAGTTAAACCAGAAGGATTTTTTTGGTGACCTAATAGCGGGAAAAACAGCGGATGAAGCTTTAGATAATCAGAAGATCTGTTCGGTTTGTAAGCTATTTGGCTGCACGGGTTGGAGTGGGAAACTCAAATTAGTTATTGAAGAGATGGGAGGATGTGATAGCGAACGTATTGTAGTTCGAAGCAGAACAAATTCGAATCATAGCAGGGTTCTGACAGGGAAAATGTTTACAGGAGAAGATCGCTTGATACTCCATTTTTACGAAAGAAAGGAAATATCACCTCAAGAAAAGGATATGTTACGGCTAACCATCAGAATGATATCAAATTTTGCGGCGATAGGTGGAAGAACAGCACAAGGAAACGGAGTAGTACAAGTGATGGCGGAAGATGAGGGGAATTTAGCGTTTGAAGACCCGCAATATCTAAAAGCGAATTTGAAAAACTTTAACTCAACAAAGAGTTTCTTAAAGTTTAACCTTGTTTTTAATGAAAGCATAGATACGATCATTAAACAAAAAGGTTTCTGGGGGTTAAATAATGTCGAGAAATCGGCGTGGAAAAATAATTGGGAGCAGTACGGTTTTATTCCAATTGGATTCCATATTAGAGACACTATTCGGAGAATGGAAAGGGATAAAAATTTAAGACACAAGTTGTTTGGAGAAAGAGGTCAAGGATCAAAAATATTGGTTTCCCATGGCTATAGAGTAAACGAACATGCGGTGCAAATACGAGTTTGGGGTTATAGTGAAGATGCAATTAAACTGCTCCCAAATGTGGAGACACAAATTAGAAGTAGTTTAAATGCAAATCTATCATGCGGCAAGTATAATTTTCAGCTTAAAAATTTCACAAACACCACGGCTTGCGACTTAATCAATCAATATATTGCTGATCGTATTTGAATCATTTTTTGTGTAAAAACGACAGGGATCCATTTTGGATTAGATCAATGAAAGCCGAAAGGAGAATGGCAATGCCGGAGGAGAAGGGGCATACGTTGAGCATAAGCCGTTACATGCACACTGCGGATGGACGGAAACTGTATTACATGGAACAGGGAACAGGTTCGCTTACAGTTGTCTTTGAAGCAGGGATGGGCATGTCGCGCTCGGCGTGGGGACTTGTTCAGCCACTTGTGGCCGATTTTGCCCGTGCGGTGGTGTATGATCGAGCAGGGTCGGGAAGAAGCGATCCCGACGCGGCGCCGCGAACGCTCGTCAGAATGGCTGAGGATTTGCTCGCGCTACTCCGCCATCTTGAGAGCGAAGTGTTTATTCTGGTCGGTCACAGTTGGGGTGGACCAATCGTGCGTATGGCGGCTTCGCTTGCACCTGCACAAGTGCGCGGGCTGGTATTGGTCGATCCCACAGATGAACACTGCGAGCTTTATTTTCGTCGCCTCTCGAAAATACATTTTGCTTTGATGAACATAGTGACGCCAGTATTGGCGCGCATCGGCATGTATCGTCGGCTGGGTAGTGGAGCCGGCCGCGTATTGCCAGAGGATGTCTATCAAGATCATTGCCGTGAGGACTTCACCATCCAGGCGGCTAGAACCATGGCGGCTGAAGGAAAAATTTTTCTTGAAGAATTAAAAACCTTGCGCGATCGACCGCTGCAACTGGCAGGGATCGAGGCGACTATTATTTCGGGAACGCATGTGACCCGCATGGAACGCGGCATTCGTCCTTTGTTGATTGCGGCGCATCAAAAGTCGGCGGCGATCAATGGATGGCACTGGGTTGCGGCTGAGAATTCTGGTCATATGGTGATCTATCAGCAACCGCAACTGATTGTAGACGAAATCAGGCGCATGATCGTGTCCGGTGAATAGACTCCTCTTTAAGTCATGATGCAATGTATTTGTCCGCATTGCTTGATGACAAGTTATTTTCAATCACAACGGATAGATCATAGAAAAGCTGTCCATTTATAAAGATTAGAGGTGGAGAAAGGTTGGATAAATCGAGTGAATGGAAGTTTGAAATCATTCTAAATGATGACTCGTGTAAAAGAGACAGGTATTTTATGTCCAAGAATTTTGTTAAGAATAAATTCGTTAAGGAAAAAAGTGAGGAGGAAATATGGAGGAAAAAAGACCATTTCAAATTCTATCAATTGATGGTGGGGGAATAAAGGGACTATACTCTGCAGTTATTTTGGCCGATTTTGAGGAACGATATGGTCAGTTATATAAACATTTTGACTTGATTTGCGGTACTTCTACAGGCGGGATTATCGCTCTAGCATTAGCAGCAGGCATTCCAGCGAAAGAAATTGTAAATCTTTACGTAGAACACGGTTCTGTGATATTTCCTTATAAGAATCGAATCTACCGTGGAATCCAAAAATTAAAACAAATTTTTCTGGTGTCTAAGTATAATGACAAAAATTTAAAAAGTGCTCTTCAGAGTGTTTTTAAGGATAAGCGAATAAAAGATTGTAAGACCCGTGTTTTAATACCTACCTCAAATATTACGACAGGAGAGCCGTGTATTATAAAAACTGACCATGCCGATAGACTAAATCGAGACAGTAATCATTTACTAGTTAATGTTGCTTTAGCAACTGCCGCTGCACCAACTTATTTTCCGATACAAAAAATTCCGACAATGCCTAATTCTGATGATCAATTTGTAGATGGTGGTTTATTTAGTAATAATCCCTCATTACACGGCATACAAGAAGCATATCAATTTTTTATTGGAAATAAAGACTACAATTATGAAAAATTTAATCTTTTGTCAGTATCTACATTGCACCAAAATTTTGCATTTCAAAAGGAACTTAAAATTCGTCATCGTTCGTTTGTTCTGTGGAATGCTAAGTTGATTTCTTTAATGATAGACTTGCAGTCTATTTCTACCCATAATCATATTGAGTATTTAAACAAGTCATTAAAAGGTCATTATGTAAGGATTAAGAGTGAAGAACTTATGGAAAAGGAAAGCAAATTAATTGATCTGGATATGGCCTGCGAGGAGTCTATCGACCTTTTGATAAAAAAAGGTCATGAAGCAAGCAGTAAGTGGGTAGATGATCTAAGGTTGCAACGCTTTTTTGAATTAGACAATCAGCAAACAAAGTTAAGGGGTGAGCCAGTTGGCACAATGCAATGATCTATTTCTAAAATTTGATGAGAAAATTAAATTAAAGCCGGAAAAGAAGGAATCTTTACGCACATCGAGAAATGCACTGAGGGAAAAAATTAAGGGTTATTTTGAAGAAACGTTAAAAGTATCTAAACCACAATTCTGGGGACAAGGCTCTTATATGATGAATACCACAATTGAACCGATTGAGGGAGAATATGATATTGATGATGGTGTATACCTCATGCATTTGGCCGACAAAAAAGAAGAAGATTGGCCAGCCGCCAGTACTGTTCATAACTGGACAGTGAAAGCAGTTGAAGGGCATACAAGTACGCCTCCAGTCAATAAAAATACATGTGTACGCGTTATTTATAAAAACAATTACCATGTTGATCTTCCTATCTATATAAAGGCTGAAGATGCAGAACATCCTAAATTAGCGCATAAAACAAAAGGGTGGATTGACAGTGATCCAAAAGCGTTGACAAATTGGTTTAATGATGAAGTTAAGAATAAGGGGGCTCAACTAAAACGAATCGTACGGTACTTTAAAGCATGGAAAGATTATAAAAAAGGGGACGATAAGTTTCCGAGTGGTATGATTTTTACCATTCTGGCTGCCAATCACTTTGTTGAAGGCTATGAAGAAGATGATGACTCAGCATTTGTTGCTACTGCTCAAGAAGTTTATGACCAATTAAATTCATCCTTTAGCCTTAAGAGACCTGTCTTTCCGGAGGAAGAATTGTTGGATGGATGGTCAGAAGCCGCAAAAACTAAATTCCTTAATAAACTATCTAATCTTATCACACAAGGCCAGAAGGCGCTGGAAAAAGAGGATAAAAAGGAAGCCGCTGATATCTGGTGGAAAATATTTGGTGATCGTTTTCCAGAATATACTCTACCTGAAGAAAGAGTGGACAAAGGGTATGCACTACAAACATCAAAACCGGCGGTGTTAGGAAACCATGGACGGTCATCTTGATTTACTAGACGTCTATGCTCAGATACGAAACGAATCCGTTGAATATCTAATGGATAAATATCACGCTATTATTGTAGATAAAAACGAAGGAACAAATAATCATCCTATCACCCTACAGATTAAAACTATTGTGGCAGACTATGAAGTCAATTTATTGATTAGTCTGCCTTTTAACTTTCCGGATTCGTTTCCAAAAGTTAAATTAGACGAACACAGTTTTAAGAAATTATATCCTTTGCCACATTTGAGTAAGTATAAAACACTTTGCCTTTTTGATAATGTATTAGCCAGTCCCAATCCGGCTAATCCTTTAGGTGTTATAGACGCAACAATTCAGAAAGCCAAGGAAGTTTTGACAAAAGGGGTATTAAAACAGAACTTTCAAGATTACATAGATGAATTTGAAACTTACTGGGGTGAAGACAGTAAAGGAAGTTATTTGTCGATTGTAGAGCCGTCTGAGGCACCAAAAGAAGTTTATTTAGTCCCATTTACGTACGCAAATTGGCACCAACAAGGAATTTTTGCAAATCAAAAAAGCGATGCTATTAGCTGGGTTCAAAATTTAGGTGGAACGGTAAGAGGAGAGGAGATTGCAAAAGTGTTGTATATACCTTTATCTAAGCCTATGCAGTTTCCTTTTCCAAAAAACAATAAAGATATTTACCATTTATTAAAAGACAATAAACTAGCCATACAGGCTCTTTCAGAATATTTGACTAAGCGTAAAAGGCCGACAAAAGTATTGTTTTCTATGCAATCTGACGGTGATTATTCATGGGGGGGATGGGAACATCTTCCCCCAATGAAAAAAGTAGTATTAAAATATAAAGGTCGGAAACGAATAAAAACTAGTATGAACGGCTTTAGAAAGGATAGTCAGCATGGGCTGCTTGAGTTAATAAGGGAGTTTCCTAAGAGAGAAATTGCTAAGTATTCTGTGGAAGATGTTAGAGCAGTACGCCTGAAAAAACGTGGCGGTGATGGTAAAACCGAGAATCATGGATTAAAAATAGTCATCATTGGCTGTGGAGCACTTGGGAGTCATATTGCACAAAGTATGCTTGATATCGGGATAGAGCATTTACTATTGGTTGATTATGACATTTTAAGTTTTGAAAACATCAATAGACATCTATGTGGGGCTAGTGATGTAGGTCAGTATAAAACAGAGGCCGTTAAAAGCAAACTGAGAAAACATTATCCTACTAGTCAAATACATGTTTATAACGGGAATGTTTTATCATTGTTAGCATCTAGTCCGAACGTTTTAAATTCTTATGATTTAATTATTGTAGCGATTAGTCACTTTCCAACAGAGTTGAGATTAAATCAATTACAAATGCAAAGTTTAATCAACAAACCTATGTTACATGTATGGGTAGAACCTTATTTGGCCGGTGGACATGCTATTTGGATTAATCCAGAAGACAAAATTCATCTTAAAACAACATTTGATGAAAGTGGTGCTTATAAATATCAAATATTGAAGGATGGGAACAAGTATACTAAAAAGGAACTTGGCTGCAATACATCGTACGTTCCATATGGTGTATTAGAGTTGAAAAGATTTATATTCGACTTAATGCTGTTTATTAAGCAGCAATTAAATACTGAACCACGTAGGAGCAAGGTTTTTACATGGCTAGGAAATATAACTGAGCAAAGAAAAAGCAGGAGGTTATTAGCACCGAAATGGGTAGGTGCCACTGATTTTTCTACAAGGTTTTATGATTTAGAAAATAACCAAGAAAGTGTTGATTAATGTGATATATAAATTTGGTGAAAAACATGTAGTTTTTACTGAAGAAATAGTAAAAACGTTTGAAAAGTATAAACAAATAAGAAAAGAACAACATGAGTCTGGTGGGATTTTGCTCGGAAAAGTGTACAACGACACTATTGTAATCGACATGATTTCTGAGCCATCAAAAGAAGATAAATCAGGACGTTATTTTTTTGAGAGAAATGTTCGCAAGGCTCAAAAGATTATTGAAACGGCATGGAGAGAATCGAATGGAGAAAGGATTTATTTAGGTGAATGGCACACACATCCAGAGCATACACCTACACCTTCAAGTGATGACAAAAAGTTAATAAAAAACATGTTAAATGATTCTCGTATGGAAATAGACTTTTTATTTATGGTGATAATCGGGATTACCAACAATTACGTTGCGATAAAACGGAAAGGACAAAAGCATATGGAACCACTCAAAAAAGTTAGTGCCAAAGAAGGACTGGAAATAACACTTTACGAAAATCCAAAAGGTAAAATATATGGATTTAAAGTTGCGGGGTATACAAACTTTTCTCCAAAGAGATACGATATCTACAATGCTGCGTTTTCACAAATTTTTTTCGGCACAATTAATTCTATTGTTGCTCTAACTGGTGTATCTGATTATATTTTGGAAGAAGCAAAGGCTTTCATAAGGTTCGTTATTCCTCGTCTCCAAGATAATGATGATGAGAAAATTTTTATTCTCTTTGATTCAATGGCAGTTCAGATACAAATGGTGTTAGAAGAAATGAAGCAAAAGGGACTAACAATTGTGAATGTAAAAGTCGAGAAATTTATTCATTCTTAGTGAATAAGAAAATCATAATGGTAGGGGATCGGAGAGGGTTCCTTACCTTTTATATTCCTCAAAATCTAATATTTAATAAACAAATATATGCTAAAATGAATAATGAAAATGGAAGATTTATGGAGGATGAAATAGCATGTCAGTTAAAGCCGATATTGATTTTCAGAAAGAACTATTTGAGGCAGCCAATAAAATGCGTGGGAGTGTTGCTCCTGCTGATTATAAACACTATGTTCTTCCATTAATCTTTTTGCGCTATCTTTCTAATAAGTACGAACAGCGCCGAAAAGAATTAGAACAAATCGTAAAAGACCCAAACAGTGATTGGTACATGGAAGATGCTGAAATGCAGCAAGTGATTATCTCTGACCCAGATCAATACAAGGCTGAGAACGTCTTTGTGGTTCCTGAAGAAGCAAGTTGGTCTTATATTATGAAAAACGCCAAGCAGCCAAATATTAAAGAAATTCTTGATAATGCGATGAAGCGTCTTGAAGAGGAGAACCCAGAATTAGAAGGCATGTTGCCTCGAATTTACCAAGGTTCGAACTTACCTGCTGAAAATGTGGCGGGCTTAATCGAAATCTTTTCTCGCGATGTATTTAGTGCCAATACTCATGAAAGTGTAGACGTATTAGGGCGTACATATGAGTATTTTATTAGTTCTTTTGCTGCTTCTGAAGGTAATAGAGGTGGAGAATTCTTTACACCGTCAAGTATTGTTAAGTTGCTTGTTGCTATGCTTGAGCCGAAAAGTGGTATCGTTTTTGACCCTGCGTGCGGTAGTGGAGGTATGTTCATTCAAAGTGAAGAATATGCTCCGAACAAACATGCACTTTCGTTTTATGGACAAGAAAATGTGGTAACGACCGTACGTCTTGGAAAAATGAATGTCTTGCTGCATGGCATTAATGCAGAAATTCGCTTAGGAGATTCGCTTTTAAATGACCAGTTTCCTGATTTGAAGGCAGACTACATTATTGCTAACCCGCCATTTAACCAAAAAGATTGGGGAGCAGACCGTTTATCAAAAAAAGACCCGCGCTTAATGGGACCTGTTACAAACAGCAATGCGAACTATATGTGGATGCAGCATTTCTTATATCATTTAAACGAAACAGGTACAGCAGGGTTTGTGATGGCAAACGGAGCAATGACAACGAATGTCAAAGAGGAGAAGGAAGTTCGCCAAAAATTAGTGGACGAGGGGTATATTGACTGTATTGTCCAACTGCCTGAAAAACTGTTCTTTACGACAGGTATTCCATGTTGCTTATTCTTTTTAAGCAAAAACCGTGACGGCAAAAACGGCTATCGCGCACGAAAAAATGAAATTTTGTTTATCGATGCCCGCAAAATGGGAAACCTCGTTAGTCGCAAACAAAAAGCGCTGTCTAAAGAGGAAATCGATAAAATCGCCGCCGTTTATCGTGCTTACAAATACGAAGAGGCAGAAGAATATGAAGATATTGCCGGGTTCTGTAAAGTTGCCACACTTGATGAAGTACGAGTCAATGACTACAAACTAACACCGGGGATTTACGTTGGGACGGAAATATCCAATGAAGACGATGTACCGTTTGAAGAAAAAATGGCTGAATTAACTCAGCGTCTTTTAGAACAGTTTGAAGAGTCTAATTGCCTTCAAGAAAAGATTAAGAGGGACTTGGAGGAATTGATGTGAGTAAATGGATTGAAGGAAAATTAAAGGACTTAGTCGAGGTAAACCCCACTGTAAAACTTAGAAAAGGTGAAATATATCCATTTGTGAGTATGGATGTTATTCAACCTTTTTATAAACCAGTAGAAGCAAAGGAAGAAAGAGAATTTAAGTCTGGCGGAGCAAAATTTGAGAATGGTGATACACTTTTTGCGCGAATAACACCCTGCCTTGAGAATGGCAAGATTGCACAGGTGAAAAACCTTAAAAATGGGAAAGGGTTTGGTTCAACCGAGTTTATCGTATTACGTGGTAAAGAGGGTATCACAGATACAGATTTTGTGTATTATCTTGTAACTAACAAGTCATTTCGCGAAAATGCTGAAAGGTTGATGGTAGGTACATCGGGGCGACAGAGGGTAGATAAACAACAATTCGAGAATCAGATCATTTCAATACCTGATCTTGAAACGCAAAAAAGAATTTCATCCATTCTTGGTAGTATCGATAAGAAAATCGAACTCAATATAGAGATGAATAAAACCCTCGAAGAAATGGCCATGACACTTTACAAGCATTGGTTTGTTGATTTTGAACTGTTTCAAGATGGAGAGTTTGTGGAGTCGGAATTAGGGATGATTCCAAAGGGATGGAAGGCTAAGAAATTGGGAGATTTATATGACACCTCTTCAGGAGGAACACCTAGTAGAAGAAAAACGGAATATTATCAGGACGGGACGATCAACTGGCTAAAAACAAAGGAACTTAATGATAATTTTATATTTGAAACGGAAGAGAAAATAACAGAGTTAGGATTAGAAAACTCTTCAGCCAAAGTCTTCCCTAAAAATACAGTAATTATTGCAATGTATGGCGCAACTGTTGGAAAGTTAGGTATTCTTTCTGAACCATCTAGTACCAATCAAGCATGTTGTGCTGTTATTGAAAAAAATCAATCATTTAGTTATGTTTTAGCATATCTATATTTGTTATTTAACCGTACAAAGATAGTAGGTCTGGCTAATGGAGGAGCGCAACAGAATATTAATCAGCAAATTATTAGAGATTTACCAATAGTAGTTCCAACCGAAAAGGCCTTAAATATTATCCAGCCCAAGTTATTGGAGTTATTTGAATTAATTCGAACTAATGAACAGGAAAATCGTTATTTAATAAATTTAAGGGACTATCTCCTTCCCCGCCTTTTATCAGGCGAAATTGATTTATCTCAAGCAGAAAAACAAGTAGAAGTTTAAATTTGGATATAAATTCGACTAGGAGGTGCAAGCAGCATGACGAGACCTCTAGGTGAAACGGAATTTGAAGAAACGACGATTGAACGTTTAAAGCGGTTAGGCTATGATTATCTTCATGCACAGGAATTGTTTCAGCGTGAAGAGCGTGACAGTCTTCACGAAGTAGTTCTTTATGGTCGGTTGGAAGTCTTCTTAAAGAAGGCTTATCCGGCCATACCTGAACATGAAATAAAAAGACTTGCTCAAGTATTAACAGCGCCAGATGGTGTAAAATTGATAAACCGCAATATGCATTTTCACAGAATGTTGACGAAAGGACTTGAGTTCTCTTATGAGGTAAATGATAAAAGATACACACCTCATGTTTTCCCGATTGACTGGGAACATCCAGAGAACAATGACTTTTTAGTAGTTAATCAATTATCGATTGAAGGACGTATGTCCCGCAGGCCAGATATCGTTATATATATTAATGGTTTACCGTTGATTGTATTTGAGTTAAAAAATCCAAACAACGAGCAAGCGACTGTTTATGATGCATATACCCAAATTCAAAACTATACGTATGATATCTCGCAATTATTTAACTACAACGCTTTTGCTGTCATTTCCGATAACGTGGAAACGAAGCATGGAATGCCGTTTGCCGATTACGATTTCTTTGCTTCATGGAAATCAATTGATGGACGAAATATTGATAACAACCGTGCCAATACGATGCGTACGCTGATTGAAGGATTATTCCCGAAAGATCGTCTACTAAATTATATTCGTAATTTCATTGTCTTTTTAGAGGAAGGTAGTAAAATTACAAAAGTTGGTGCAAAGTATCACCAGTTTTTTGGTGTGAACTTTGCTGTCAATGAAGCGATACGTGCGACACGGCCTGACGGAGACCGGAAAATCGGGGTTATGTATCATACAACGGGTTCTGGTAAATCGCTAAGTATGTTATTTTTCGCGGGAATTTTGTCTCGTCACCCTGAAATGGAAAATCCATCTATTGTTATTCAAGTAGATCGTAATGATTTAGATGAACAACTCTACGATACTTTTGTTCAGGGAGAATCATTTATTGGGAAAGTAAAACGTGCAAAAAATGTTGAAGAGTTGCGTACATATCTCAGAGCAGAGGCAACTCCTGTTATATTCTCTACGATTGAAAAATTCCGTAAAAAAGAAGGAGAAACTCAGCATCCGGTTTTATCCGAAAGACGAAACATTGTAGTGATTGCTGATGAGGCACATCGCACACAAGCCGGATTTGCAGGTGGATTTGCCGCACAATTGCGTTATGCTTTACCGAATGCTTCTCATATTGGATTTACAGGAACTCCAGTCGACTTTGTTGGGAACCATACCGAAGAAATTTTTGGACATATTATCCATCGTTATGATATGGCTCAGGCAGTGGCAGATAAAGCGACATTACCAATCTACTATGAAAGTCGCTTAATCCCGCTTGATTTATCTGCTGAGGACATTGATGAAAAATACAAGGAAATTATCGTAGATGCTGGGGGAGACGATGAAGAGTCAGAGAACTATAAAAGAAAATGGGCCGCTCTGGAAAAAGTCGTCGGTACTCCAAAACGGCTTCGTCGTTTAGCGAATGATATCGTATCACATTTCAACCAAGTGGCCAATCCATTTCAAAAAGCCATGATTGTTTGTATGAGCCGGCGAATTGCGGTTGATTTGTATAATTACCTAAGAGAGATTCCTGAATGTCCTCTTGTTGAAGTGATTATGACAGGGGATGTATCGAAGGATCCTAAAGAGTGGCGCGAAGTTCAGCTGGGAGGTAAATATGCTCATATTAAATCCAAAAAAGAGCAAGAAGAAGTGAAAGACCAACTTCGTGACCCAGAAGATCCTCTTAAATTTGTGATTGTCGTCGATATGTGGTTAACAGGAATGGACGCCAAACCGCTTTCTTACCTTTATGTCGATAAACCAATGAAAGGACACAATCTTATGCAAGCTATTGCCCGTGTAAACCGTGTGTTTCCGGGAAAAGAAGGTGGGGTAGTCGTTGATTATATTGGAATTGCTACTTCACTGAAGGAAGCAACTCATAAATATACGCAAAGTGGTGGCACAGGAAGCCCATCTTATGATATTTCAGAGGCTGTTAAAATCTTTATGGGCCATCTGGAGGCAGTAAGAGAATTTATTCCAAGTGAAATTAATGTTCAAAACTGGCGAATAAAACCAAAAATAGAACGAGAAGACTTCATTGCTGACCTTGTCAGTGTTCTTTTAAATAGTGATCCAGAAGAATATATTCAAGAGGCAACAAAACTTGAAAAGTCGTATCAGTTGGTGAAAAATCAGCCAGAAGTGCTTGAACTTGCAGATGAAGTCATGCTGTATTTAATGATTAAAGCACAACTTCGCAAACATTTGCGACCACCAATTGAAAAACCGAGTGAGAATAAAACATTAGAAGAGCGATTATCTGAACTCATTGATAACAGTCTGTTAGCGAAAGAAACTGTTGATATTTTCAAAGTAGCAGGGATTGAACGCCCGGATATTAGCATATTGGACGATGCATTCTTGGCAGATTTAACGAAAAAAGAGCATGAAGATTTACGCTTAAAGTTACTGAAAAAACTTTTAGAAGATCAAATTAAAGTGACATTTAGCAAAGGAAGTCCACAGTCAAAGGCATTAAGCGAACTGTTAGAGAAAACGTTAAAGGATTATCATAATCGTGTCATTCAGGCCGCTGATGTAGTCAGAGTGATGATTAAAATACGCAAAGAGATGGAAGAGGAAATGCGTAAGCGACATGACTTAGGACTCTCAGAGGAAGAAATTGAGTTTTACAAAGCCATCACTGCTATGGAGCAGGAAGCATTCTCAAACGAATTTCTTGCAAATTTAATCCATAAGGTTGTCAAAGCCTTAAAGAAACAATTAGCCGTAGACTGGACGAGTCCTCACCGTCGAGATGTTTACGCTAAAGTGAAATTAGCCGTCAAGCATGTACTCATGAAAGAAAAAATTACGGGTCAACAATTACAATTCTTAACAAACAAATTCATGGAACAAGCCGAACAGCAATATAAGGACTGGCCAATGCATGCGTAACAACTAGAACAGATGTCTCTTATAGGGGAATCTGTTTTTGTATAAATGGTTATGAAGGGAGAAGAAGCAGATGCAGACAGGAATGGATAGAGCGATTACTACAATTCTTACAAGGGAATCAGAGAGGATGTCACGATTAGAAAAAATATTTGGATACCAATCAAAAATAATGAAAGTAAGCAATGTAGGTTTAAATTTAGGAAGGAAATTTGATTTGAGTATGTATCAATCTGAACTTTCGAGAACATTCAATATAGTAGCCTCACAGTTAGAGATTATACAATTACATACGCGCTCCATTGCTGCATCATTAGAATTAACCAAAGCGTTAGGTAATAATCGGATCGGTCAAATGTATAGGATAACTGACTCTATGCAAGCGGCTTTGAATGCATCCAGACAACTAGGTTTGTCATTTACCAAGATTTACAATAGAATAAATAGTCCGATTGCAGAACTCCAATGGACAATTAATCAAAAATTAGAATTATATAAAATTAATTTGTCACCAACGATAAAAGCATTAGAACAATGGCAGGTTCAATTTAAAGAATTACAAAAAGTAAATTTTTCAAAGATTGAGGAATTACTTCGAAACGTAGAACTCACTGTTATTGAGCAAGACGAGAAAGAAAATTGGATTTTGGACGGCGAGTTTGTAAGAAGAGAGGAATTAGAAGAAGCAGTTTTAGAAGTATTAGGGCGTCAAGATGTATTAGTAAAGCAACGACCAATTGTTACACTTTTTAATAGCATAGTTGAACGTTTAGACAAATTGGAGAAGACTCAAAAATTGGGAAGGGCTCAAAAAATTAAGCAATTTGTTTGGGCAACTATCATTTCTATTCTGATTAATATACTTTCGGGGTACTTTGAACCTTTTTTTGAAACAAGCCAGAAAATATTTTACCAAGAAGTAATGAAACATAAAAATATCCTTTTAAAACAAGTACGTAAAGAGTATAAAGACAAAAAGTATACATTTGAAGAATTAAAACCATTCCGTATGGTATCAACAAGTCAATTACCTGTTCGCCAAACTAACAAAAGAAATACAAAGGTGGTTGATACATTGCATTTTGGACAAGTTGTGCGGGTGATAGAAAAAAGAAAAAATTGGACTTTCGTTGCTTATCAAAAAGAAGATGGGGAAGTAGTAAAGGGGTGGGTGCTAACAAGATATTTGGAAAAATTGACAAAATAAAATTACAAAGAATACCCGTGGTGCTAGTTGAAACGGAGTGCTTAACTAGCCCAAGGACAACAAGTGTGTAAGCCAATAAAATATCGTCTAATTCTGTTTTAAATCCTTCAACACTGTTTGCACGAATTGAAGTGAGATGAAATTTATCAATTAGTACTGCAAAAGAGGTTTCCACGATTTTGCGTTTTCGGCATATCCATTGTTTCCATCTTCTGAACAGGAAACACGATGATTTTTGCGAAACGGAGTCCGAAAGGCAATGCGATATCACTCATCAGTTTCTCTTGCAATAGCCTGTTGACATACCCTTTGTCCCCGAATGTATACGAATGTGGAAGTTGAGCCATGACTTTTTCTGCAGTAGTTCGGTCATGATAAGAAGCAACGGTGATCACATATCCGATCGTAAGTAAATGGTCGGTAAATCTGGATATACATCTTAAACCCATAGAAGAACATCTTCTTCGAAGCACAATATCCGATATCCGACACATCTCGAAAAACGCTTCACGTGTGAGGCACGCACATAGTGGCGTAGCTTGATCAGTAAACTGTCCACCACTGCGTAGGCATGATGCTCCCCGCGTTTGGCAATCTAGTGCCTAATCCATTTGATCGCCCAGTGTAAAGAACGGCAACGACGGTTGTATCGAGAACGTTCAGGGAACAAGGCTTTGGGAAACAAATTTCCGATCACAAACCGGTGTTCTAAGCCCGCTTGGAAGTGAAGCCAATAACTTCCCAAGGACATGGACGGTGATGATGACCTCGTTTTTCTACTTCAACAAATGACCATTTCGGCGTTGAAAATGAAGTCCCAGATTGCCTTTTAAACTAAAATTAAACATGCATTATAATACAATATATTCAAAAGATTCCTTGCTTAACCAATATCGAGATTAAACTCATGTTATAGCTATTAGAAAAAATTTGTTCAAATGGAAAAAATACATTATTTTTGTTTAATATAATTAGGAATGTATTTAATAAAAGAGGCGTTTTATTCGGAGATAAAATGATCATTTATACCATGAGGATGAAGAACGCTACGCCACATCACCACTTGGATGCAAGAATCATTCAGTGGCTTCTATGTCCTGTGTGGAATATATGCGAAGGTTTAGCACGATTAATGTTTTTCTTACAACAAAAATACTTTACCTGTCGTAGTATGTGTGTTATAGTTACTACGACAGACAAAGTATTTAAGGCGGAGGCGGATAAGTTGATCAGCAGTGACGTCATACGAGGGTATAATGATACGATCATTTTGTGTTTGCTGCTTGACGGAGCATCTTATGGCTATGAAATTTCCAAACGGATCCGGCAAATCACAAAAGAAAAATATTTGATTAAGGAAACCACGCTTTATTCGGCTTTTGCCAGATTGGAACGGAATGGTTTCATCGAATCGTTTGACGGGGATGAAAGTTCGGGAAGGAAGCGCATTTATTATCGGATTACGCCGAAAGGAAGGGCTTATTATCGCGAAAAATGCGAAGAATGGCGGCTTACACAGGAAGTGATCAATCATTTTATTAAGGAGTGGTGAGGAAGTTGGAAACCATTTTAGTCTTTCTCGATCAAATGTTTGCCAGCATGCCGAAAACGGAAGAGGTGCTTCGGCTCAAGCAACAGATTTTGCAAGGGATGGAAGAGAGATATGCGGAGCTTAAGCAGGCGGGGAAGTCTGAGCATGAAGCGATAGGCATCGTGATTTCAGAGTTTGGCAATGTGGACGAACTGGCCGCTGAACTGGGCATCTCCACCTCGGGCGAAGTGCAGGATCAGCCTTTGCCAGTACGGAAACTAACGGAAACAGAAGCATACGATTACATGAAAGCTCGTAGAAAAACCGGCTTGTGGACAGGACTCGGCATCCTGTTGTGTGTTTGCGGTGTGTCCTTCCTGTTAGTTATGCTTGCGATATTTGAACAATCGTCGCGTAATACGGTTTATAACGGAGGCATAGAATTAGGAACGATATCGGGATTATTAGGGATGTTTCTGTTGGTGGCATTAGCGGTGGGACTTTTCATCTACAGTGGCATGCAAATGAATCGCTTCGAGTGGTTAGAGGAAGGATTCCAGCTTCCAAACACGTTGAAACTGGAATTGCGATACCGCCAGGAACGTCAGGGACCGGCCTTTCGTATGGCGGTTATCTCCGGAGTTTGTTTGCTTATTCTGTCGCCAATCTGGATTTTGGCTGCCATCTATTTTTCCGAAGAATATACACTTTACGGTGTAGCCTTCTTTCTGATTATGGCAGGAATCGCGATATTGTTACTAGTTTATTATGGAAATATTCGAGGTGCCTATACAAAGTTGCTGAAGGAACCTGTCGTCATAATTGAACAAAAGGAGGAGGATCGTGTTATCGGTATGGTGGCTTCCATCATTTGGCCACTGGCGACGGCGCTATTTCTGTTTACAGGATTCGTGTTTGATCAGTGGTATATCAATTGGGTAATATTTCCGATTGTAGGCATTCTGTTCGGAGGGTTTTGCGGTGCCTATACAGCCAGTCGACGCAAGGCATGATTTTCTGTTTTTAGCACGGGATGCCGGATCCATCCGGCATCCCGTGTTGGTGTTGGATGAATGTTGCCGAGCCAAAGATCATTTCTTTGTCTTTGGCGATGTTCGTTGTTTCTGAAAAGCCCTTTAGGATGAAGAGGAACTTCGGCCGCTATTTGTCCTCTACTATGCAAAGCGGGAGACCATCAACATTTCAATATATGAACGGGCCGTTTGAAAAAGCACTCATGATGATGAACTGCCGATATGAAAAATGTAAAAAAACCTTAAAAATTTTTCCTTCTCTTCTCTAGAAATCTATTACAATAAGAACATCATTCATAAGGGGATGGACAATGGATTCTTCATGGCTGAAGCCGATTTCTGAGGCAAAGTATTTGGCAGCGGACAATGCTTATCGCTATCGGGCGATTTTGCGATATTTTTATTGGCAACATGAACGAATGAGACAATACTTGTTTCCTGAAGAAGTATTGGCTTTTTTAAAAGGACATGAGCCGTTTCAGAATTATACGGAAGAGGATCTTCAGCAGGATTTAGATCAGCTTGTCAAATGGAAAAACTTAATTGCTCGGCAAGAGACGGTGCATATTCGCACAATTGAAGAATTTAAAAAGAAACGGTTTCGTTATCAATGTAGCCCTTACACGGTTGAAATTGAGAGGATGATCCGCACCTTAGAAAAGCTGGGGGATTCATTCGGAGGATCTTTAGAAAAAACGCGTTTTGACCGTTTATACTCTTCACTTGTCCGCATCGAAAGTATGATAAAAAATAATTTCCAAGAAAAACGAGAAGAGATGAATCAAATTTGGGAAGAAACCTTCGATTATTTCAAAAAAATCATTCAAACTTCGGCCGATTACATCGCATATCTTAACAGTGAGAACACGGAAGAACAGATGATGTCGGAAGCCTTTCTTGTCTATAAAGAAAAATTCACGACATATTTACGAGATTTCATCGTCGCTTTACAGAAAACATCGTTAAAATTGAAAAATTGTTGGAAGAGATCGCAGAAGATGATGTTCATAAACTAGTCGCAGTCGTTGCTGGTTATCAAATGACGATTCCACGATTAGAAGAAATGGAAGTGACGAAAGAACAACTGGAAGAAGATTTATTAGAAAAATGGAAGGGCCTAAAAGAATGGTTTTTAGGCAGGGAAGGACGGGAAAGTGAATTATATTTTCTGCAGCACCAGACGAATGAAGCGATTCGCCGCATGACCCGGGTCGTGCAAAGATTGGGGGAACGTCATCACAATTTTCGCAGCCGCAAGAAAGATTTTCTTCATTTAGCCAAGTGGTTTTCCGAGCTTCCAAGTTTGGAAAATGCCCATCGATTTTCCTCTGTCGTTTTCGGCTGTTTCCATACAAAGCATCTCATAACAGAGAACGACGCAACAGAAAACTTTTATCGCGACATTTGGGAAGAAGCAGCAACAGAATGGACGGTAAAGCCTCGCGTTCGCCATTACCGTGAAAAGAAAAAACCGGAAGCGATTGAAACTCATGAAAAAGAGAAACAGGAGATGAAGGAGAAATTTTTGCTGGAGAAAAAACAAGAGAAGGAAGAACTAGAGAACCTTATTCAAGGCAATAAAATTGTATTGCGAGAGTTGCCGGTAATTGAACCGCATATTCGAAAAACTTTGTTAAGCTGGATCGCAAAATCAATGACAAAACAAGATGGAGTCGTAAAAACGGAAAATGGGTGGAAAGTGAAAATCTTGCAAAAGGATGCGTCTCTGATTGAATTAAAAGCTGCTGACGGTACACTTACGATGCCGAATTATGAGCTTTATGTCCTCGAAAAGGGAGAGTTGTGACAGCGGAAAAGACGGAGCAAGGGTTTGATGAAAAAGCAAAAGAAGCCATGACAGCCCTGTTTGAAAACTTCTGGATTGTCCGGGACAGAGCTTTATCAAAAGATTAGAGAACGTGAAAAAGTATTGAAACGTTACTTGCAAGAAAAGTTTGGATATCGGCTCATCATTCACCGTTATTTTGAGAATCTTTATAAAATTCTGGCTGAGCCAGAATCGTGGATGGGTATTCAAGATTTTCAAGATCTATTGGATTATGCCTTGTTTTGCTGTCGCTTGACCGGGTAGAGAAACTAGAGACGGTTACGCTTGAAGAATTGCAGCCGATCAAAGAGAAGATGCGAAAAATAAAAAAAGCCGGGTATCAAGAAGAAATCTTGCAGAAGCTTTATGAAGGAATTGGTTACCATATGTAGGAGAAGGTGAGGACAAGCTTTCATTTAGGAGATGGGGAAGTCGCTAGCAAGCATGTCGTTTGTTTTCTAGAGAGAGGGGGAGAAAAGAATGAAGGTATATAATGATCCACTTGATATTTCCGTTCATCAGTGGCTTCAATTGTTGAAAGACCCGGAAGTTTTTCGCACAGAAGATATAGTGCTCATCTTGACGGTTTATAAACAGAAGGATTCAAAAGCGACAGGCAGACAAGTAGCAAAACTTTTAAACAGAGTAGACCATCGGGGATTTAATTCTCAATTGGGTCGTCTTGGAAGGAGGATACGCAAACGATTGCCAGGGATAACGTTTCCGCAAAGAGAAGATGGTACGATTCGATGGTGGCATATTCCCTTTTTAGGAGAAGAATATCGGAATCAATGCTTTTGGCAAGTGAGACCTGAATTAAAAGAAGCGGTCCGTCTTTATGAGTTTGAGGAAGAAACGGAGCAGAAGAAAATGTTTCTGATGCCAGAAGAACAGGAATTGGACCATGTGGAATTATATGAAGGCAGTAAAAAATTAGTAGCCGTCAATCGCTATGAACGGAATGCGAAAGCAAGACAGTTGTGTTTATCAAAGTATGGATACCGATGTTCGGTTTGTGACTTTGATTTTGAGGAGTTCTATGGAAGGATCGGTAAACACTTTATCGAAGTTCATCATCTCAAACCACTAAGTGAAATCAATGAAGAGTACAAAGTTAATCCTTTTGAAGATTTACGGCCGGTATGTCCGAATTGCCACGCCATGTTGCATAAAGCGAATGTTTCGATTGAAGAATTAAGACGCATGATTTTGATCCGTTCGTTAAGATAAATATGGTCTTTCTCTAAGTTGAAATATGATGATGTAAAACAATAGTTTCCCCCAACTAAAAAGACACGATGTATCTAGATACAATTAAAAACAGGATGTTGATGCATTCATACTATTTATTTTTTGTATTAAAAATGGACAAGCGTGAATATATGAAATTTAGGGAAGACAAAAGCTGGAGGGGATAGAAATGGATTTTGCTTTCTTCATTATTACTTATGTTTTATCTGTTTTCCATTTTGCATATGGATATAAAGAAGCTATAAAAATAAGTGCAGAAACCGGAAAAGTCAACGGTTGGTCTGTTATTTTTTCGTTTCCACTCGGATTGATATTTGCATTTTTTACAAACTTTTTTTATCACAAAATATATTGATCAATTCAACCAACAGATTGTTTCAGCGCCTGTCACCATTCGAATGGTGCTGTTTAAGGATAAAAGATCTTAAAACAGATAAAATGATTTCAGAATATGAATATCCAACACTTGTACCTCGAAGAAATGTTTCAATAAGGATTTTAGATCCTATTATGGATATATATTTAACACTCTGCTTGTATTTAATCGTATCTACTAAATACAGTTGTTAGACAAATGCGAAATTTCCTGTTTGGTAGCCGTGGAGAATACCTTTACCTTGCAGGAAATTTCGCTTTTTCTTTTTATCGAGAAGGTCAGCAGGAAAGAGGGAGATGAAGATTGAACAAGCTACTTTTCTCGTTTCTGCTGCTCTTTAAAGGCTTTAAAAACATCTCTTGTTTGCTTCATATATTTATAAATGCTGTAAGGCTTTTTTATGATTCGGACAGGAAGGGAAAGCAAAAATTTACTGAGGTCGCTTCGATATTCCTCTGTGATCTCTGCCGGTTTATGAACAATTTTTTCATATACCTCATGATAAAATTCATGTAATAAATCAATCTTTATTTCAACGGAGTGATGGCAGTGAACACATTCAATCTTTGAGATTTTATCGTTAATGTAAGTAATGACGTGGTCTTGCTCCTCGTTGCAATGAATGCAAAACAACACCGCTTCTATTTCTTTAATTTCCACGTTCTTCACCTCTTTTTATGAAGGATCAAATCCTTCTCTATATTAAGTATATTATTCAAGTCTGGCTTCTTTTCCTTCTGTAAAATGTTTCCGACACTCACAATTGATAAAAACTCCTCGAGGATTGAAATCATTATAACCAAATTTCAATAGGTATTTCAAAGTATAAAAAGTTTGAAAAATAATTTTAAGAATTTATTGACTTTTTGAACAACTAGGATATAATGATGATAATAATCTATTAACAAATGTTATTAGTCGTAACAAATGTTACGAGTGCGTGCACATACGTTAAAAAACGCTTTGAAGGAGCTGGAAACATGTCCGTTTATCAAGAATTGCTTGCACGGGAACGTGACGGTCAGCCGATTAAAGTAGGGGTGGTTGGCGCAGGTCAAATGGGATTTGGGCTGATTTCGCAAATCTCGCGCATACCTGGCATGGAGGTTAGAGGAATTTGCGATGTCAATATGGAGGCAGCAGAAAGAGCCAGCAGCTATTATCAATCGAAAGTAACGAAAAAACATCCTGTTCTTGTCAGCAGTGATTACCGCAAAGTCATTCAATCGGATGAAGTGGAAGTGATTGTCGATGCGACAGGGATTCCTGAAGTCGGCGCCAATATTTCGCTGGAAGCATTGAGATCGAGAAAACATTTAGTACTGCTTAACGTCGAAGTAGATATTACAATTGGTTCTATCATGCACAATTGGTTTACGTCAGCTGGGTTGGTTTATACAGGATCGGCGGGAGATGAGCCGGCAGCCACGCTTGAACTGTATGAGTTTGCGAAGACGATGGGCTTTGAAGTACTGGTTGCTGGAAAAGGGAAAAACAACCCGTTTATTCCAAACGCCAATCCGGATACGTGCAAGGAAGAAGCTCTTCAAAAACGGATGAGCGCCCATATGCTTGCGGCGTTCCAGGACGGCACAAAAACGATGGCGGAAATGAATTTGTTAAGCAACGCTACAGGCCTTATTCCAGATAAAATTGGGATGCATGGCGTGGAGGCCCATTTGGAAACGGTTGCCGACAAGCTGAATTTACAAGAAAACGGCGGTGTTTTAAACCAATTCGGAGTCGTTGAATATGTAAAAGGGTTAGCACCGGGCGTATTTGTCATCGTGAAAAGCGAATTAGAACCTGTGGATGCCGAATTAAGGTATTTGAAAGTTGGCAAAGGTCCCCATTACGTTCTTTACCGGCCTTATCATCTCGCAAGTTTAGAAACTCCGATCACCATTGCCAAAGCCGTATTGCATCACGATACGTCGATTCATCCATTAGGCGCGCCCGTTTCAGAAACAGTCGCTGTCGCCAAGCGCGATATCCAGGCAGGGGAAGCCATTGATGGCATTGGCGGCTACTCGGTAAGAGGCGTGCTTGAAACTCATCAAGAGATGAAGAAAGATTCGCACATCCCCATCGGTTTAATCAGCGGAAAAATTATCGCCAAACGCCCTATTAGACAAGGCCAATTTTTAACATTGGATGATGTCGAGTTAGATCCATCCACCACTGTTTGGAAATTAAGAGCTCTACAAGATCGTTTGTTTTCAAACTAAAAATGCATGTGTCAAGCGCAAAGGAGGTGATTCTTTTTGAAGCTTGCCATCATTTTATCGATGATTTTGCTGATTCAATATGTGGCAACGATCATACAAGTCAGACATTATCAAAAATATGTCGGCAAAATTGTAAGCCGTTACAAAGGCAAAGAAGGCTATTTTTTGTACTCTGGCATGAACAGACGAAAATTGAGTCCCGGCGCTGTGGCTATGATTGTGGTGAACAACGATTATGTGATAGAAGATTGCTATATTCTCAAAGGGGTTTCCGTTTTTTCGAAGTTTAAAAAATATGAAAAATACATTGGGCATCACGTAGCGAAAATTTTGGATGATCATCATGAATGTGTAGAAAAGACTGGAGGAAGGAAGAAGCAAATCCCTTCATTTTTGGCGGCTTTGTCAATGGCAGCCGAAAACGCGATGGTTTCCATTTCTAAGAAAAAGCTTTCCATATAAAATGCCCGGAAAGGAGAAGTGAAAGATGGAATGGTTAAAATGGATTGGTGAACATTTTATCGGAATGTTTCAGGCCGGCGGAGAGACGTTTATGGGAATGTTTACAGGAATTATCCCGACTTTAATTGTTTTACTTACATTCACTTATGCCGTTATTAAATTTATTGGGGAAGAGCGGGTCAATCGAGCGATCCAATTTGCCTCAAAGTATATGCTGTTAAGATATACGGTCATGCCGATATTGTCCGTATTGCTATTAACAAACCCGATGTGTTATACGTTCGGACGATTTTTGCCAGAAAAACAAAAACCGGCGTTTTATGATTCTGCCGTATCATTCGTTCATCCGGTAACAGCGCTATTCCCATATGCGAACGCAGGCGAGCTATTTGTCTATTTAGGAATTGCCAATGGGATCAAAGAGGCCGGCTATTCGATGTCAGAACTTGCTGTCCGCTATTTTCTCGTAGGGATTGTTGTCATTTTATTGCGAGGAATCATTACCGAATATATTACCAAATTCTTGGCGCGCAGAATGGAAGCAAAATCTTAACATAGGGCAAAGATGAAAGCGAATTCAAATGTTTAAGAGGAGGAGAAATGATGTCAAAACAAGCTGTTTTTGTTGCCAAAGGTTCAGGCGGCTGGGGAAAAGGCTTGCGCATTGAGCCGCAAGGAAAAAAACAAAAAGTTGTATCGATTACGGGCGGCGGCATCCATCCTGTAGCAGCGAGAATAGCAGAGTTAACTGGCACGGAAGCGATAGACGGCTTTAAACATTCCGTTCCAGAAGATGAAATGATGTGCGTGGTGATTGATTGCGGCGGAACAGCGAGAATCGGCCTGTATCCAATGAAAAGAATCCCGACCGTTGATATTCTTCCGTCTTCTCCTTCTGGTCCGTTAGCGAAACACATTACAGAAGATATTTTTGTATCAGGCGTTACCGTGAAGGACATTTATCGAGCGGATGAAGCAGAAGAACAAGCGGTTCAGGCGGATGCTTTGGGAGCAGAAAACTTGGAAGAAAGACCGGCATTCGATGTGAAGGATAAGGAAGCCTTTCGCTCTCAATATGAACAAGTGAAAAAAGAATCCCGTGAGCATAATGAAAATCTATTTATGAGGTTTTCAAGGGGAATAGGAAAAGTAACCGGCACTTTTTATCAGGCGGGCCGCGATTCTGTTGATATGCTGATTAAAAATATTATTCCATTTATGGCTTTTGTCAGTATGTTAATCGGCATCATCAATTATACGGGAATCGGTGATGTGATTGCCAATACTCTTTCTCCTCTCGCCAGTTCTTTATGGGGATTGATCATCATTGTTATCGTATGTACCATTCCGATTCTGTCGCCGGTATTAGGTCCCGGAGCGGTGATTGCGCAAGTCGTTGGGGTGTTAATTGGAAGCCAAATTGCAGCAGGCCATATTCCGCCGCAGTTTGCTTTGCCGGCTCTATTCGCTATTAATGGCCAGGTGGGTGCGGATTTTGTCCCTGTCGGTCTGTCTCTTGGCGAAGCAAAGCCGGAAACGATTCAATACGGCGTGCCAGCGGTCTTGTACAGCCGCTTAATCACGGGAGTTCTTGCCGTTTTAATCGCATATGCCGCAAGCATTGGCATGTATTAATCATTCAAGGAGGATAAAAGATGTCAAAAACCATTATTCGTGAAATCGGTGCACTCGTCTCATCATTTAAAGAAGAAAACCTATTAATTCTCTTTGGACTTCACGCTCCTCCAGAGCTAAGAGAGATATCGGTTATTCACGAATTTGCCGGTGAAGTGCCAGATGAGCCTCTAATTGAAGGCGGGAAAATCATTTGGAACGATCAAGAATATTCCATCACGGCGGTCGGATCAGCAGCAAACAAAAATTTAAAAGAACTGGGCCATATTTCTATCTATTTCTCCGAGCCGAATGAACATGTGCTTCCTGGAGCGGTTTTTGTTGAGCCTTTCGCCTTCCCATCGCTCGAAGTCGGGAAAGAAATTCGCTTTGAGAAATAACCAATTCTTTCGTTGATTATAACAAAATACAGTCTAATTTTTGATAGAAAGAAGGGGGACTGTTGGAAGATAGAAGGCTGCTTGTGAAAATATCCCATATGTATTACTTGGAAGGAGCGACCCAATCAGAAATCGCCAAAGTGTTCGGTGTAAGTCGATCATTAATCTCAAAATATTTATCAAAGGCGAGAGAAGCAGGAATTGTGGAAATAAAAATTCATGACGGCTCACACCATCCTTTTATGAATATAGAAGCAAGGATTGAGAAAAAGTATGGGCTTCGGGAGGTCATTTGCGTTCCTAACCTGGGAAATGGCACAGATTTAGACAGTATTGGAACATATGCAAGCCGTTATTTATTAAGGATCTTGAAAAATGGGCAAATTGTCGGAGTTTCTTCTGGCACCACCTTGCTCTCCTTAGCAAAGCAGCTGTCAGCCAAGCTCCCTTATGCCTCTACCACCTTTGTTCCGATCGTAGGAGGCATGGGAGATGAACGGGTAGATATCCATGCCAATGTTCTTGTTTCTATGTTTGCCGAAAAATTAAAAGCCCATTATAAATTCCTTCATGCTCCGGTAATAGCCGACAGTAAAAAAGATAAGGAATTGTTTATGTCCCAATCATCGATACAAAGTGTTTTTGAACTTGCTGAAAAAGCGGATATCATCCTTGTGGGAATCGGCGGTTCACCTAAACACTCCACCATTACGAGATCAGAGATTGGCAAAAAGTATCGGCAATATTTTAATGAACTCGATGCGGTCGGTGATATTTGCTATAAATTTATCGATGAAAATGGAAATGCTCCTTCGAATAGCTGGAATGATAAAATTATTTCTTTCGACATTAAAAAATTAAAAAAAATCCCGTTTGTGATCGGAGTAGCAGCGGGGGTGGAAAAAGTCGAAGCCATTAAAGCCGTTTTAAATGGGAAATTAATCAATGTGCTGATCACAGATGAAAAAACAGCAGAAATGCTCGGGTCCTAAAACGCATCCTCTGTGTAAAACACGAGGGTGTCCAACACATCAATTTTATATGCTTTTCATCTTTGCTCAGTAGCTGTGCTGTCGTAACTGCAAACATGACAGCCGCTTTTTTTTTTTTGCACGAAATATGATAACAGATCTCCTGATTTTTTCAGCGCGAAAAAACAAGCTCAAATACGTTTTCTATTTTGAAATTTCTAGTAAAACTCACGTAGATATTCCTTGACTATTTTCAGAAAAAACTTTATATTTATTACAAAAGTAAATATAAAGAACAAATGTAAAGGGAGAGTGTAAAAATGAGCAATCATGCACTTCCAGCATTTATAACAGATGAAAAATTAGTTGAATTGTATAAACAAATGTGGCTCATTCGATATTTTGATGAGAAGGTGGACCAATTTTTTGCTAAGGGGATGATTCATGGAACGACACACCTTTGCGTCGGACAAGAAGCGACGGCAGCTGGATCCATTGCGGTTTTGCAAGAGAAAGATAAAATTACGAGCACGCATCGAGGCCACGGTCATTGCATTGCGAAAGGGGCATCCGTCGATAAAATGATGGCCGAACTGTTTGGCAAAGTGACCGGATACTGTAAAGGAAAAGGTGGCTCTATGCACATTGCCGACGTGGAAAAAGGAAACCTTGGCGCAAACGGAATTGTCGGCGGCGGCATCCCGTTGGCCGTCGGCGCGGCATTAACTTCCAGGATGAAAAACGAAGGCTATGTTGTCTTGTGCTTTTTCGGAGATGGTGCAGCCAATGAAGGAAGCTTCCATGAATCCCTAAACCTTGCTTCCATTTGGGATCTTCCCGTTGTGTTCATATGCGAGAACAATCAATATGGAATGAGCGGGTCTGTCAAAGATATGTTCAATATTGAACATATCGCCGATCGGGCACAGGCTTACGGCATTCCCGGCAAGGTCATCGACGGAAATGACATGCTGGAAGTGATGAATGCCGTTTATGAAGCGGTTGAATATGCCAGATCAGGAAAGGGGCCTGTACTGATTGAAGCCAAAACCTATCGATGGAAGGGCCACTCCAAAAGCGACGCCAAAAAATATCGCACTCGCGAAGAAGAACAAGAATGGAGAAAAAAAGATCCGATCAAAAGATTCAAAGAGTACTTGATGGAAAAAGGAGTATTAACAGAAGAAAAGGCCGAACAGCTGCGCGAAGAAGCGTTCCGGGAAATTGAAGACGCTGTCGCGTTTGCCGAAAAAAGTCCAGAACCGTCGCTCGATACATTGTTGGAAGACGTTTATGCGTAAAGGGGGAGAAAAGCGATGCGAGAGATCACGTATTTAGAAGCCGTTCGCGAAGCGATGAGTCAGGAAATGAGAAAAAATCAAGATGTTTATTTATTAGGAGAGGATATCGGGGTTTACGGCGGCGCATTTGGTGTCACGCGAGGAATGATTGAAGAATTTGGACCGGAACGTGTGAGAAATACGCCGATTTCGGAAGCAGCTATTGCCGGTGCGGCCGTCGGATCAGCGTTGACAGGGATGCGGCCGATTTTGGAGCTGCAATTTTCCGATTTTATCACGATCGCGATGGATCAGCTTGTGAACCAAGCGGCCAAACTCCGATACATGTACGGAGGAAAAGGGAAGGTTCCGATGGTGGTAAGAACTCCTGCTGGATCAGGTACAGGCGCAGCTGCCCAACATTCCCAAAGCCTAGAAGCATGGATGGCTCATATTCCCGGGCTAAAGGTCGTACAGCCGTCAACCGCTTATGATGCCAAAGGATTGTTGAAGGCGGCGATTAATGATGATAATCCCGTGATTTTCTACGAACATAAGCTCCTTTACAAAACGAAAAGCCACGTTCCAGAAGAACCATACTCCATTCCATTAGGAAAAGCAGACATGAAACGGGAAGGAAAGGACGTAACCATTGTTGCCACAGCGATGATGGTGCATAAGGCATTAGAAGCGGCAAAAGAGCTTGAAAAGGAAGGGATTGACGTCGAAATTGTCGATCCGAGAACACTTGTCCCGCTTGATGAAGAGACGATCGTCGAATCGGTGAAAAAGACAGGACGAGTGGTCGTTGTCCACGAAGCGGTCAAACGTGGAGGATATGGCGGTGAAATCGCAAGCATCATTGCAGAGAGCGAGGCTTTCGATTATCTCGACGCCCCTATTAAACGGCTTGGCGGGCTGCCTGTTCCGATTCCTTATAACCCGAATTTAGAAAAAGCGGCTGTCCCGCAAGTACCAGATATTATCAAAGCCGTAAAAGAAACGGTCCAATTTAAATAAAAAGGGGGGAAGAACCGATGGCCAAAGAAATTTTTATGCCGAAGCTGAGCAGTACGATGGAAGTCGGCACACTCCTTCAATGGTTGAAAGAAGAAGGTGAACCTGTTGATATCGGCGAACCGCTCTTTGAAATTATGACCGATAAAATCAATATCGAAGTGGAGGCCTATGACAGAGGAATCCTGTTGAAAAAATATTTCCAAGCCGATGATCAAGTCCCGGTCAATCAAGTGATTGGCTATATCGGCGAACGAGGGGAGGCTGTTCCTGAAGAGCCGCCGATTTTATCAGAAGGAGCAACCGAACCATCTGGTCAAAAGACGGAACCGTCTGCAATAAGCGAGGACGCTGTCGAAGGGAAAAGCAATGAGAATGGAAAGGTACGAGCCACACCTGCCGCCAGACGCTTAGCCAAAGAAGCGGGAGTCGATTTGCCAACGATTTCGGGAAGCGGTCCCAAAGGCCGCATCCACCTGAAAGATGTGCAGCAATATTTAGAAACGGAAAAGGAACAGCCAAAAGCATCGCCGCTGGCAAGAAAAATGGCCGAACGTGAGAATATCGATTGGAAGACGCTTCAAGGATCAGGAGCAGGCGGCAAGGTGATGAGCCGGGATGTGATCCATGCTGTTCCAGCTCAAGCGTCAGGACAAAAGCAGGAGCAGCATGAAGTCCGGAAGAAGCTATCTGGATTGCGGAAAGTGGTGGCCGACCGCATGGTACAAAGCGCCTTTACCGCTCCCCACGTTACATTAACCAGCGATGTGGATATGACAAAAGCGATCGAAATGAGAATAGCCCTCCTTCCGACTGTCGAAACACAAACAGGATTTCGTTTAACGTATACGGACATTCTCATCAAAGCGGTTGGTACGGCTTTATCACGCTTCCCTGAAGTAAACGTCCATTTGGAGCATGATGAAATCATTTATAAAAAGAATGTCAATGTTGGAGTAGCCGTTGCGGTCCAAGACGGTTTAATAGTGCCGGTCATTAAACAAGTGGAACAGAAAGGGCTGGCGGCCATTTGCGCGGAAGCAAAAGATTTAAGCAAGCGCGCGAGGGAACAAAAACTCCGGCCCGATGAGCTGAAAGGCTCTACTTTTACGATTAGCAATTTAGGCATGTATCCGATTGATGCATTCACGCCGATTATTAATCAGCCGGAAATCGCGATTTTAGGCGTAGGCAGAACCCAAGAAAAACCTGTGGTTGTCAATGGGGAAATCGCCATCCACCCAATCATGACCGTCAGCTTGTCTTTTGATCATCGTGTCATCGATGGCGCGCCCGCGGCGGAATTTTTAGCTGAAGTCAAACGCATTCTCGAAAACCCGTATGAAATGATTTTATAAGGAGGAGGTTCCATTTGGCACAATCGTATGATATCGCGGTCATCGGCGGCGGTCCGGGAGGCTATATGGCGGCTTTTCATGCTGCTCGTCTTGGAAAAAAAGTCATGCTGGTGGAAAAGGAGTTTTTAGGCGGCACCTGTTTAAATAGAGGCTGCATTCCTTCTAAAACATGGTTGAAAAACGCTGAAATTATAGAATCCATTGAGTTGTCCAAAGAATGGGGCATTCAAACGGGCAACCTCACGATTTCCTTAGACAAGATGAAAAAGCGGAAAGATGACGTCATCTCCCGTCTCCGCCAAGGGATTGCGCTTTTGTTAAGGCAAGGAAAAATTGACGTATATCAGGCAGAAGGCTTTTTAGAAGAAGGAAATACGGTTCAATTGATTGCAGATCAAAAAGAGGAACGTGTTCAAGCGGGTAAAATCATTGTGGCGACCGGCTCATCTCCCTCCATTCCTCCGATCGCCGGGCTAAACGATGTTTCTTTTTATACAAGCGATACCATTTTTGAAATCGACAAAATCCCAAGCTCCCTCACCATTATTGGCGGCGGCGTGATTGGCGTGGAGCTGGCGACGGTTTTTTCTCGTTTTAAAACACGAGTGACCATTATTGAAATGGCTGGACGGATGATCCCGACCGAAGATGCGGACGCCTCCAAAGCGCTTGCTCAATCGCTGCAAAAAAAAGGAGTACGAATGTTAACAAATGCGAAAGTGACACGTGTGCAAAAAAATGGAGACAAAATCATGACGGAATGTCTCAATGAAAAAGGCGAATCCGTGTTGGTCGAAGGAGAGGCGCTTTTAGTAAGCGTTGGCAGGAAGCCTAATTTATCTGCGGTTCAGGGGTTAAAACTGGAGCAAAACGGACCTTTTATTCAAGTAAATGAAAAAATGGAGACGAGCGCTTCCAACATTTATGCTGTCGGCGATGTCATAGGGGGATACCAGCTGGCGCATGCAGCCTATATGGAAGGGATCGTTGCTGCTTCGAACGCAGCGGGATACGAGCGGAAAATGGACAATCAAGTGGTTCCGCGCTGTATTTTCACACTTCCGGAAGTGGCCAGTGTCGGATGGACGGAAGAAGAGGCGAAACGGAAAGGGCTTGCGGTGAAGACGGAAACATTCGATCTTGCCGGAAATGGGAAAGCGTTGATTTCCGGCAACACATCAGGATTTGTCAAAATCGTCTATGACATGAAATATGGAGAAATCATCGGCGTCACCATGGTCGGCCCTCACGTAACGGAAATGATTTCCGAAGCGTCTTCTTTCATATTTCTAGAAGGCACGGTCGAAGAAATGGCCCGTATGATTCACCCGCATCCAACGATTTCTGAATCGTTTTTTGACATCGCAAAAAACATTATAGATAAAAGTAAAAAATAATAGTGTGGTGTAAAAAGGGATTATTTACAATTGTTCTATGGATCGAACAAAATGTAAATAAGCTCTTATTTTTTTGCTTTTAAAAAAGTAAATGGAACATAAAAGCTTTTTATTCATCTGATGATATGTTTATTATAGAATTATGTAAGTAATCAGATAGATCAAATGACATCGCAAGTGTTGATAATCCATTATTTTATGAAAAATGTGGAATGATTGAGCTAGGAATCAAGCAATGTCAACGGGTTTTTTATGGGTCATCAACACACCTGAAATGGTATGAAAAAAGAAGAGGTGAGGAAATGTTAGAGTGGGAAGAAAGAAGGCAGCTTGTTAAAGTGGCTACATTGTATTATATGGAAGGGTGGACGCAAGAACAAATCGCGAAAAAAATAGGAGTGTCAAGACCGATTATTTCCAAAATGCTGCAGCGTGCGAAAGAAGTGGGAATCGTAGAAATATTTATTAAAGATGAAAGTGCCCATACCGTTGAATTGGAGCAAAAATTGGAGAAGCATTACGGATTGAAGGATGCGGTTGTCGTACCGACAGTAGGATTGACACCTGATATGGTGAAGCGGGCTGTAGCGCGTGCGGGCGCTTATTATCTCTCTAAAAATTTAAAGTCGGTGAAAAGGTTAGGGATTTCGTGGGGAACGACGCTTGCAGAACTAGTGAAAGAATTTCCGTATATTCGCAAAGAAGAGTTAAAAATTATTCCGCTTGAAGGAGGGATGGGAAGAAAATTCGTTGAAATTCATGCGAACCAGCTTGCCCACGAATTGGCTAAAAAAATGAGCTGTACCTGTCTTTATTTATATGCTCCAGCCATTGTTGAGACAGAAGAATTAAGGGAAAGATTGTTATCCATGCCAGATATCGAAGCCGTGCTTGAAGAAGGTCGGAATATCGATGTTGCCATCATTGGAATCGGCAATCCGCATAAATCCTCCACCTTGCGTAAGCTAGGTTACTTGAAGGATGATGATCTGCACTATTTGCGTAAGCTGGGTGTCGTGGGTGATATCGGATTTCGATTTTTTGATGAATCTGGTAATGTCATTATCAATTCATTCACCAATAAAGTGATTGGCGTTTCCTTAAGCGAATTAAAAAAGGTGAACCGAGTGATAGCGGTTGTTGAAGGAATTCATAAACTTGAAAGTATAAAAGGAGCACTGAACGGAGGCTTCATCAATGTTTTAATTATTGATGAGCAGACTGCTGCAGCGATTGTTGAAAATTGGTGAAAAATTTCATGGAAAACGATTTTTACTTGGGTCCATTCATTAATATACATTTACAAAAAACCTTCATAAAGTAGAGATTTGACCAAACGATTGAGGAGGTTCATGTATCAGGCTTCAGCTTACTAATGATTCACCAAGTTTTTACAGATAGAAGGACCGAGACTCTATTACTCAACATGGATGATGAGGGATCACAACCGTATCATCGATGAAGGAATGGCCGGAACGCTAACGGGGGCTTCATCCGCTCAGCTTTTATCCGAAGCATTGGGCGACAATGAGCCAAAATCTGTGGGATGAAACCATTCTTCTGTAGGAAAAGGCAATAGGGGATGTTCCGTTGTCTCAATGGTCAAGCCTAAATAAAGACCTTCTTGAGCGACGATACCGCTTGATCTTATGATCGAAGGAGGCGGCTTCTATTGCTCGCATATGGTTCATTCGTTCGTCTGAGACATCTACCTGTTGGCTCATGGTTCATATGATGAAACAAGCCTCTCCATTAGTGTTTCGGCTTTACGACAAAGCTTTTAGGTGATTATGGTGTATTATGGAAAACGATCGTACGTAGCAGCTTGCTTAAAAAGAGTTGTCATCTCCATGTTCAAGAGCGATCGCCTATTTCTATTCAAAAGGCATCAAAAATTTGGCGATCAGACTGGCATTCTGTCGTGAGGAAAAGAGCTATTGCCCTTATGAAATTTATGATAGCGAAGCGAAACAAGCGAGTCCTATTGATATCAGCAAAAAGCTGTTCGATGTAACAGATGCAACCAACATACGAATCTATCGTTTTTTTTACATTTCAACCGTGAATTTGGTTTTATGTATTGACACGAGAAAGCGATTACAAATATAATTAAAACAAAATTAACTAAATAGAACAAATGTAAAAAGTCAGAATTATCATTTTTTGCGCGATTGTGTTTCAACCTAACTAGGGGGAAGGTTCATGAATTCGATTGAAAAAATCATTCACGAAAATTGTGTGTTGTTAAATGTCGAAGCGTATGATCAACATGACATTCTTTCTCAACTCTCGGATGCTTTATATAAACAAGGTTTTGTTAAGGATACCTTTAAGCATGCTGTTTTAGAAAGGGAAGCCGAATTTCCGACTGGATTGCCATTAGTTTCAATCGGTGTTGCCATTCCGCACACAGATGCTTACCATGTTGCTCGAACGGGCATAGGAGTTGCCATCTTAAAGAAACCTGTAGAGTTCTCTGTAATGGGAAGTCCTGATGATAAAGTACATGTATCTATTATTTTGATGCTTGCGATGAACGATGGCAAAAAACAAATCGAACTCCTGCAACGTTTAATGGAATTTTTTCAAAAAGAAGAAAAATTGCTTGTTTTAAAAGACATGAAAAACGAGAAAGAAATCGCTGCCTATTTAGAAACTGAAATATTTTGAAAATAGAAAATATTGATGATTAAGGGAGGAATAAAAATGAAAAAGGTGCTTGTCATTTGTGGAACTGGAGTTGCAACATCAACAATGGTGATCAATAAGCTAAAGGAATTTTTTGCAGAAAAACAAATCGATGTTCAGCTTTATCAATCAAAAGTTTCGGATATTTTATCAACCGGAAATGATTATGATGTCATCATATCGACAACCGTTGTTCCGCCAAGCATTAAAACAAAGGTTGTTAATGCCGTTCCTTTACTAACAGGAATAGGAAAGGAAAAGGTATTTAACGATATATTAGAAGCATTAAAATAATCAATGAGGGGATGGGAGTATATGGATTTCATCCAAAAGATTGTTGATTTAGGCCCTACAGTCGTATTGCCTGTCATCATTTTTTTATTCGGTCTTGTTTTAAAAATGAAACCGGGGCGTGCCTTTCGGGCAGGTTTAACCGTCGGAATTGGCTTTATCGGTGTGAATTTAATTATCGGCTTGCTCGTGGATAATTTAGGACCTGCCGCAAAAGATATGGTTGAAAGGCTAGGGATTGATTTAAGTATTATTGACGTGGGTTGGCCAGCTACTTCTGCCATTGCCTTCGGATCAACTGTAGGTGCCTTGGCAATCCCTATCGGATTAATTGTCAATTTCATTTTACTCATTGTAGGCTTGACAAAAACGCTGAATATTGATTTGTGGAATTTATGGCATATTGCTTTCACAGGTGCGCTCGTCAGCATTATGACCGACAGCTTTGCGATGGGAATTGTAACCGCCTCTGTACATGCCATTGTCCTCTTAGTCCTTGCTGATATGTCACAAAAACATGTAGAGAAATTTTATGGCTATCCAAACATTTCTTTTCCCCATGGAACGTCTACACCGTATATTTTGTTTGCTTGGCCTTTAGAAAAGCTCTTCAACATGATTCCCGGGTTTAAAAATTTAAAAGCTGATCCTGAATCGATTCAAAAAAGATTAGGAATTTTAGGTGAATCGACAGTATTAGGGCTGATATTAGGTCTTATTATCGGTATTTTAGCAGGATGGAATGCAAAAGAAGTGTTGAATTTAGGAGTATCGACTGCAGCTGTTATGCTTCTTTTACCGCGGATGGTCTCCATTTTAATGGAGGGACTTGCGCCCGTTTCAGAATCTGCCAGCGAATTTGTAAAATCAAAATTTCCTGGCCGCGAAGTATTCATAGGGATGGACAGTGCTTTGGCAGTAGGACATCCAGCAGCAATCGCCTCATCTTTGATCATGGTGCCGATTGTCTTATTACTAGCCATTATTGTACCTGGCAACAAAGTATTGCCATTCGGTGACTTGGCAACGATCCCATTCATTGTCAGTATGATGGTTCCGATTTTCCGGGGAAATGTTATTCGAACCGTGGTAGCAAGCACGATTGCATTAGGGTTTGGTTTATTGCTAGCAACCTATATTTCCCCTCTTTTCACACAAGCAGCCAAAAATGTAGGTTTTTCTTTCCCAGAAGGAACGAACTCCATATCCTCGCTTGTTGACGGGGCGGTTCCAACGACTGCGATCTTCTTATTCGGGGCAAAGCTAGGGTACATTGGCTTGATTATCATTGCATTAATTGCTCTAGCAACCGCTTATTACATCAATAAAAGGCCCAATAAAACAAACGAATCATAAATGGGGTTCATCCTTTGCTTTTTACAGCAAACGAAAACATGCAGCTTCAACTTCCAAACGATTCAGTTTCGAAGTTGAAGTTTTTTTTTTGCGGAATGTTTTGGCGGTTTCTATGTTGCTGCTCAATTAAAAAACAATCAGCATAGAACGTTTTGCAACAGCTCATCAAAAAGCAGTTACATATGATAACAAATGAATGGATAGCGAAGGAACCTATAAGCAGACGGACAATGGATTGAAAGACATATGTGCTGAACGGATGATGCGGGGTGGAAAACTTTCTGTACCCCATTTCAAAAGTGACAGTGAGCAACATTCTTGGGGGGAAGCTATTTTTTTATGCCTTTTATCAGTAAACCCTCTGTAATCCAATCTCTCAATTTAATATTGGTTTCTTTTCAAATGATTGTAGCCTCATTCGTTGAGAACTCTCCCGCCTCTTAACGGGGCGAAGGTGAGGAAGCTGCAATAAATAGATGTTCTGCATGTAAGCGCTCATTTTCTCTTCTAGAGATCACCTTTTCTTCTTCATCAAAAAGGCTATTGACTCCGAATGTATGTTGATGGAGCAGTCGATCTCGTTTTTTATCGCGTTCTTCGGACATTTGTTGGTTCATGTGTTCCAAACGTTTTTTTATGAAAATGGAGAAGGCTTCCTGTCATGGTCTTCAAACCATTTGCTTAATCTGTACTTTTTTAGTACGATTGTATTAAAAAGGAGAAACAGATGAATTGGATCGCATGGTTCATTATTGCCTGTGAAATCGGATTTTGGGTATTCATTATTGCTGGCCTATTTGCAAGATATGTTTTTAAGCAACAAAAGCTAGGAATCTATCTATTAGCGATGTCACCTATCGTCGATCTCGTTTTACTTATCGCTACGAGTTTTGATTTATATCGTGGAGCAACAGCCACCATTGCCCACGGTTTGGCTGCCGTATACATTGGCGTTTCGATCGCTTTCGGGAAAAGCATGGTACGCTGGGCGGATGAGCGATTTCAATATTACGTGGCAAAAACAGGGCCAAAACCAGTGAAGCGTTACGGTCTCGACTATGCAAAGCATTATTTTAAAGGCTGGATTCGGCATGTTTTATCTTATATGATCGGTTGTGGTATGATAGGAATAATTGATTGGTTGATTGACGATATCGAACGAACGGCTGCCCTCGTTCAAATTGCAAAAGTTTGGACAATTGTGCTCATCGTCGATTTTCTCATCTCGATCTCCTATTTTATCTTTCCAAGAAAAAAGCCTGAAGAAGGATAAATCGTGAATAGCAAAGGATATGGTCCATATGCATTCTATGTTATCCAAAGCCATCCAAACGTATTTCGATACAAGCGAAATCGTTACATGGAAACAAGTTTATGGCGGCGATATCAATGAATCTTTTTACATTCGGACAGCTTCCGGCTCCTATTTCATAAAAATTCAAGCAGCGCCGCCTCCACGCTTTTTCCATTCTGAAAAAAGCGGATTAGATACGATTCGTTTAACGAAGACGATTTCTGTTCCAAACGTGTTTCATGTTTATGAAGATGGCGAAATTGGCTGTTTAATTTTAGAATGGATATCCGGGAAGAAAACTGAACAAGCCGCCGAAAAACTTGGAAATCTGCTCGCCCTCATGCACAACCATACAGGAGAAAAATTTGGTTTTGCGAACAATGGTTACATTGGAAAGCTGCCGCAACCGAATCAATGGTTGGATTCATGGATCGATTATTATCGAACATGCAGGCTGCAACCTCAAATTCGTCTTGCTGAAGAAAAGGGATTGTTACCCCTTTCCATTTTCAAAAAGTTAAATAAGCTGATGCAAGAGTTAGAGCAATGGATACCAGAAAAACCAAAAGCCTCTTTGCTTCATGGAGATTTATGGAGCGGAAATTGGATGGCGGGGGAAAATGGCGAACCGTATCTCATCGATCCTTCTGTTTTTTATGGACATGATGAATTTGAGCTCGCCTTTACCGAATTATTTGGCGGGTTTCCAGCCGGCTTTTATCATGCTTATCAAGAAGTAAATCCTTTATCCAAAGATTATGAAGATCGTAAAGAACTTTATCAATTATTTTATCTGCTTGTTCATCTCAATTTGTTTGGAAAAAGCTATGTAAATGCGGTAGAAAGAATCGTTAACCGTTATGTTTAACCGTGTTCACCTAACAACATTTCGTCAACGATTTCATTCTACCTTTCTTATTTATTGCTTAACCGTATGTTTATACCCATTCAGCAGCCTGCCGGACTTCTTGCCATGTAAGCTGATGGGCCGGTGTTCATCCAATGAATGGTTACCTTGGACTTTGCCTTCTAGTTCCTCCGTTTCTGACCGGAGGCAGAGCGGATTATTCACACCCGCGGCAATAAATACGGACGTACCGGTTAAATCAGGAAGTTTGTTTCCTCTTCTTGGCATCATTGGATGATGCAGCAAGACCCCTTTTAAAGTCCCTTTAAAATGAAACAATAAACTTCCTGCTATATTAGCTCCGTTGGAATATCCAAATGCCACGATATTTCCGCGGTTCAATTGATAGTTTGCCTCTGCTTCATCTAAAAAGTCGTTTCGTTCTTTCGTCCGCTTAATCAAATCGGCCTCATCAAAAACTCCTTCCGCCAAGCGCTTAAAAAATCGCGGCATTCCGTTTTCTAAAACATTTCCTCGAACACTGAGTATGTTCGCTTGTGGATCGATATGCTCAGCTAATGGCAGGAGAGCTTGTTCGTTAATTAAAATATCTCAAATTCAGAGTAATATTGACGGATTATTCCCTATTTGTCAAATTGTTTTGTAAGCTACATCTTAATCATTTGAAACCAGAGGCTCATTTCCTTTATAGTAAACATAGAAATCATCAATATATGGGAGGAATTCGATCGATGGAATATCGGATAGAAAGAGACACAATGGGTGAAGTGAAAGTTCCAGCGGATAAATGGTGGGGAGCCCAAACACAAAGAAGTAAGAATAATTTTAAAATTGGAACAGAAAAAATGCCAATCGAATTAATTCGCGCTTTCGCCGTGCTAAAGAGAAGTGCCGCCATCGTTAATGAAAAACTAGGAAAACTAAGCAAACCTAGAAAAGAGGCGATCGTTTTTGCTTGCGATGAAATTTTAGCTGGGAAATTAAATGACCATTTTCCGCTTGTCGTTTGGCAAACCGGTAGTGGAACGCAGTCGAATATGAACGTGAATGAAGTGGTAGCGAATCGCGGAAATGCCTGGTTAAAAGAACAAGGAATGGATGAAAAGATTCATCCGAATGACCATGTCAACATGAGCCAAAGCTCAAACGATACCTTTCCGACAGCCATGCATATTGCGAGTGTCCTTGCGATCAAAGACACTTTGCTTCCGGCATTAGAGCGCTTACATACAACGTTCGTTGCGAAAGAAAAAGAGTTTCAACATATTGTAAAAATCGGTCGTACTCATCTCCAAGATGCCACCCCGCTTACACTCGGGCAAGAAATTAGCGGCTGGGCATATATGCTGCAGCGTTCCAAAGAGATGATTATGGAATCTACTGAAAAGATGAAAGCCTTGGCGGTTGGGGGAACGGCTGTAGGAACAGGAATTAATGCTCATCCAAAGTTTGGCGAGATGGTTGCCGAAGAGATTTCGGCTTATACAAAAGAAACGTTCACTTCGTCAATCAATAAGTTCCATGCTTTAACAAGCCATGATGAAATCACCTATGCCCACGGTGCTTTAAAAGCTTTAGCTGCCGATTTAATGAAAATCGCAAATGACGTTCGTTGGTTGGCAAGCGGCCCTCGTTGCGGAATCGGGGAAATTACCATCCCTGAAAACGAACCGGGCAGCTCGATCATGCCTGGAAAAGTAAACCCTACACAAAGTGAAGCACTCACCATGGTAGCGGTTCAAGTGATGGGAAATGATGCGGCGATTGGTTTTGCCGCAAGTCAAGGGAATTTTGAATTAAATGTTTTTAAACCGGTCATTGCTTATAATTTCTTGCAATCCGTCCGTCTGTTAGCCGATGCGATGGATTCCTTTAATACGAATTGCGCCGTTGGCATTAAACCAAACGAAAAAGTGATACAAGAATACTTGAATCAGTCTTTAATGTTAGTAACAGCCTTGAATCCTCACATTGGCTATGAAAATGCGGCGAAAATTGCCAAACATGCTCATAAACATAACTTGTCCCTTAAACAAGCGGCCATTGAATTAGGAGTGCTAACGGAAGAACAATTCGATCAATATGTTCGTCCTGAAGAGATGATTCATCCAAAAGCGTGATCAAAAAGTAGCTTTCTAACGTCTTAAAAGTCCAAGCCTCACTTATTTTATCGCGTTCGCGCCAATTTAACTTATGAAAGCTCGCTCATGGTCTTTTTAGGCCATGAGCAAGCTAAAAAACTCAATCAACTTATTGCTTTTATTTTCCATAATAAAAGTCGCTCCATTTATCCATGCTTAGAATGGCGATCAGCTAATATAAAATGATCACCATATCCCCAAAAAACAAAACAGAATGATTCCAGCTTTTGTTGCAACGCTCGGATAGGGTTCAAAATTTTGCATAGTAAATCGCTGAAGTTATAAATGATGTTTTTTTAAACGGATACTCGATTGTGAAAGGATCTCTTTAAGTGGTGAATAAAGTTGAACAGCAATCCGGTATCCGATAAAAAAGCCGATTCCATTTAGCATGACATCATCAATATCTACTTTTCTTCCAGTCCCTTGAAAAATGTTTTCAATTAATTGAATCAATTCGATTAAAATAGGAATGGAAATGGAGGAAATAAATGCTGTTGTCACGCTTTTAAGCCGATCCCAGAGGACTGTCAAGTAAAAGGACAATGGGAAAAGCAGCAAAGTGTTTCCCATAATGTTTGTAACTAAAGACATATAATAGCCGTGTTTGATAGCGAATATGGCCATATCGATTAACGAAGCGAAGGGAATTATATTAATATTATGAGCGATCGGTTGACTTGTATCTATTGCTTTCGGATCAATATAAATAGGGAAAAAGAGTAAGAACATAACGTACAGACAGTAGTTCACAAAAATATATTTGCCAATATGCTAAAAAAATTAAACTCCTTTTTTCTTCTGACCATAAATGCCTGAACGACCACAAATTCACAGGTAACCAAAATAAGATCATCAACGGAAGTCTTGCTGAAATAGAAGCGATTGCGTCAATACCTTTTGTGATTTTTCCTGTTTCTACGTTTATACAATACATTTCTTTTTCAAGGTCAGTGATAGGTATATTTAGATTATTTTCTTCTCTAATACTCTTTAGTTCAATAAGGTTAAACCAATCCAGCTTATGAATATTTTCTTTAACTCTCATACAGATTGGACACCAGCTATCATACAATACTAAGATTTTACTCACCTTATGCTACTCCTTTTTGTAAAATTTTCAAATCTTATGTTTATAATAAGGGGTGATATCAAAATCATCAAATTAATTAATTTTGAAAGGATTTGAATATTCAAATACACTTATCACGCTTTACGTCTCGTTATTTTTAGCATTTGTTATACCTATAATATTGTTGATTCACGAGAACGCGATTGTCCAATTATATTGGGTAATAACATACACTGTAGGAATACTCCAACAAAAGCAAGCACCACAAAAAACGACCAAGAAAGGGGAATATTTCTTGTTAATAAATATCCTACAATGAAGGGACCGATCGCGTTACTGATTCCATAGAGAAGCTGATAGCTCGAAATGCTTTTCCCTCTTTTCTCAGCCGGACCAATTTCCCCCACAATTGTTGCAGACGCTGGATAAAAAAGTTGTTCTCCACAACTAAAGAGAAGAATTCCGACGAAAAGAAGTGGAACAAAAAAGTTCAAGTGTGCAGATACTAAAAATGTACTTCCTAAGAAAATGATATAAGATAAGCCTAAAACAACCGAACCGACGATTATTTTTTGCAAATCGTTCAAGCGATGTGTAAAAAACAACAGCGGAACCTGAAGGACAATAACGGAAAGGCTATTTACTGTAAATAACACACCAGAAATCCAGCTAAGGTCTGGACTTATCTCCTTTATAAAAGCAGGCATTGCGAAACCTAAAGCGACGTACATAAAGGTCATCGGAGCAACTGCTACCAAAAAACGCATTAAGTTTGAGTCGTATGAAAAACGAATAGCCCAAACTTTTTTGGAAATCGGTTCTTTTTTTATAATTGATTGGTTGCGCAATGGAATTTTTGCAATCAACACGGCTGCAATAAGAAAACTGAATGCATCTATGAATATTAACGTCCCATAAGCAAACGATGTATTAAATATTGCTATGATACCTGTACCTATGAGCATTCCTAAAGAATTCCCCAAATTCCGTAAACTTCGAGAACTTCCAAACCACATCGTTCGATCCTCGCTGGGGACAAGTTGTGAGATGATCGTTTGGTTCACAACTGGCCATGCCCGCTGTCCCCAGGTAACAATAGTCGCTGCGATTGTCAATCCCCAAATATTATGGAATATCAAATATCCAAGAGTTCCGATTCCTCGTAACCAAAAACTTGCAAGAGCAGCAGGCTTTGCACCTAATCGATCCACTATCATACCGCAGACAGGTATGGCAAGTAATCCAGCCAATGCACTAATCGATAGCATTTGACCTACTTGCTCCAACGAAAGACCACTCGTCTTTAGAAAAAAAAGAACTAAAAATGGCATAGTTAACCCCGATCCGAACGAATCTAGAAACAATGCCCCTAGAAAGGGCGCACTCCAAGGTTGTGAATGAACTACTTTCTTTATTTTCGAATATTGAGAAACTAGGAACTTCATGCCATCTCCACCTTACCCTAGTATCTTTTGCTCAGCTGTAGAAGAAAGAGCTTTTGGCAGGACAATTTTAAAATCTGCCGGTACGTTTTCACTTAGCTCAATGCCGGCGCGAGCATATGGACCTATTTCATCTTTTTGTCCAGCTCCTGTTACATACATGGCCACTTCATGTACTCCGTCAATACCGAGTTTTGATTCTACTAAACTTTCCTTAAAAGCTGCCGTCATGAAAACACCTAAATTATGTGCTGTTCCCGCTAACAAAAAGTTTTGCGCGTAGTGAGCGGTTTCATAATGCATAAGTCGATAAATGCGTGCGCCTTTGTATTTCCATTTAATTCGATCTATAACACTTGTATAAAAAACTGTAACTGCGGCATTCAGGAAATAATCTTGCCCATATAGGACATCGTATAGAAATGGCTTCACGTCTTCTTCTGTCTCAATAAGATGTAAAGCGTGGTGTTTTTGACAGTAATGGTACACACCGCTTCGTAAACCTTCACATGCATTCACAATCGGATATAACTCTATTGAATGTCGTCCACCCGGAGAGGGAGAGGGCTTTTTGACTACGATTCCATAGGAGTGTGTGTCATTTGTGAAAAGAATCCCTCAGTGTAAAATAGAACATCGGCTAAGTTTTGTAGTGAAATTGGTTCTTCAGAAAAACGTCGACAGGATCTACGTTTCATAAAAGAATTGACCAAAGTTTGATCTAAAAGTTTACTAGGAGTCGGTAGTTTGATGCTAGATGTTGCGCAGTTGCACTTGAAATATTGTGGTGCAGGAGATGATTTTTTTCTGAATTCTTCAACATTTTTCAATCTACCTTCTTCAGTGGTTTCAAATTTTGTATCTTTTGTTTGTAGATGAAGGAACCAAGATGATTCATCCCAATCTTGCCATTCCGCTACGATTTGCTCAATGGTCAAATTGTAATCTGTTTCCTTTTCGATGAGAATTCCATTTTTGACCAAGTGCTCGACAATACTTGTTACCATTGATTCTGAAAAAATCGGTTGTAAGCTTGTGTCTTCACTCGAAAACATGGAGATAATCTCGCATACCTTCCAATCAACTTTAAAAGTGCGTTTTACAGAAGGTAGATGCAAGTGCGGTTGTCCATCAGGATAAGTAATGACTAAATCAGGTGCTAAATAATAACGGTTCAATCGTGACATTTTCTCAAACCATTTCCCAACAGAATAAAAGTAAGAACCACCTGATTGAGTTTCAGATGGTTCCGCTCATGCCAATTCTTAGTCGGCCGGGTGCATAATAGGTATCAGTGCTTCCTGTTCTTCAAAAATAAATGTTTCTTCTTTTACTGTATTATTTTTTACTGAATTATCTTTTAATTCATCATCCAATTTTTCCACTTACTTACATTGCTTAAGTTTATATTAAATTTGATTGGCAATTTATTCAAGTTAGAAATTTGAAAATTATTATAAATATGATAATATTAAGTTAATGTTAGTAATAATTTTCCACTAAATTGCTGTGTAAATCTGCATTTGAAGCCGACACCATAGTCTATTTTGGCCGGTAGGAATTAATCTAGGAGGAATATCCATGATAACTTTGGTTCGAATGAACGAAGAACAATATAAAAGGTTCTTCGAAGAGACAGTCAGAGAGTATGCCGAAGAAAATGTAAAGGAAGGCAGATGGACACCATCAGAATCGATTGGACGAGCGATCAAAGAAACAAATGAACTATTATCTAAAGGGATTCATACGAATGGTCATTTTTTGTGTTCATTGCATCACGAAGTAGTAGGCGCAATAGGCACGATTTGGTATGAAGTCAAAGAAAATAATGGCGAGAAATCAGCTTTTATATACAGCATTAAGATATACGAAGAATTTCAAGGCAAAGGATATGGAAAGCAGTCACTTATTGCATTTGAAACTGACCTTGCCTCGATGAATGTAAGTTCAATCGGGTTACATGTTTTCGGGCACAACAAACGTGCATATCAGTTATATACCAAGATGGGGTATATTCCAACAAGCATTAAAATGAAAAAATATCTCAGAAGCAAATGAAAACTAACTCGTATCTCGATTTTACTAGACTTTAGCACTTGAGAAAGGCTTTCTTTTTATGGGTTCAGGAATTATTAATAATATGCTAAATTTGGTATAATTTAGTTATAATACTAGGTAACGTCAAGAATTTTGTGTAATGCAACATAGATAGGGTATCTCTGAAATGGATTTGGAATGGATAGGGGATTAGTTTCCTCTATAAAAATGACAGAATATTCAGTTTTTTTGTGCAGAAAGGGAGAATCCCCTTATTTTATTGGTTTGGCATTTACGGTATTTGGTTAATTGTAACGTTCTTCAAACATTCGTTGAAGCGCCTCCTGTGCTTCAGCAAATCCTCGTCACTTTCGCCCTGCCCATTTCTCATTAAAATCTTGGATGGTCAAATACACGACTTTTTCAGCGGCTTCTAAGCTACTCAAACTGTTCATCGGCTTGAGACGTTTCCGAATCTCTTTGATCGTTCGTTCAATGGCATGGGTCGTGTAAATCACACTTCGAATACGGCTTGGATACTCCATAAATGTAAGGAGGACATCCCACTCATTATCCCAAGATTGAACTTCTCTCGGATACTTGCTGGACCATTTCGACTCAAACTGTTGAAACATCTGTAACGCCATCTCCTTATTCGTTGCGCAATAAATCAGCTTGAGACCCTCTGCCACTTCAAATTGGTCTTTTTTCCGAACACGATGTAAGGTATTACGTACTTTGTGAACGACACAACGCTGCACATCGGCTTTCGGATAAACCGTCTTAAAGGCTTCCTCTAAACCCGGTAGTCCATCGAATACGCCTAGAAGGACTTCCTTGACGCCTCTGTTGTATAGTTGTTGAAGAATCTCCTGCCATACATGGGCGCTTTCCTGTCCTCCCACAAAGAAATCAAGAATTTCACGAAACCCTTCTTCGTTTACACCTAACACGACATAAATGACCTCTTTTTCTACCGTATCTCGACTGTTTAGTGCAAAATAAAAGTAGCCGCTTAAAACAGTTACAGGTATTTTTTGATTCATTAGTCATTTTCCTCCCCGTTATTAAAAATTCTTTTTTAAATTCTCCGTCCTGATTTTGATAACACTCTTAAAAGATAAGAAAATAAAACGAAAATAGTAATCATTACGATTTAAATAATATTTAAACATACTTCGCTTGTAAATGCAAAGACAAACTGGGGAGTATATATATTGAAGTCTGGAATGGGAAAAGATGAATGCTGGACGGGGAAGGAAGCTTTTAGAAAGAACTTCATAAAAAGGGCTGTTTGGATGATTCGTCTATCATCGCTAAAAGAATCGCACAAGGAGGGGGGGACTATACAGACGAATCCTTATTGAACGTTTGTGAAAAAATATGAAATTAATACCGACAATGTTTTGATGTATTCCATTCTATAGAATTCACAAATTCCTTTTTGTGTGGTATAGTTTATAAAACGTAATGATTACTATTATCGAGAGGTGAAGAGGAAATGAACCCTTTTATTCTAATCATAGGGGCGGGACCTGCTGGGATTGGAATGGGGATATTATTCAAGCAATTAGGAATTAAGAATTTCGGGATTTTAGAGCGTGATCGCATTGGTTCGTCATTTATGCAATGGCCGAAAGAAATGCGCTTTATTACTCCGTCATTTACAGGACAAGGATTTGGCGCATTAGATTTAAATGCTGTTTCCCCGACAACATCGCCTGCATTCACACTGCGAAAAGAGCGGCTAAGCGGCGAAGATTATGCACTATATCTTGATTTATTGGCTGAACATTATGATTTGCCGATTCGAGAAGAAGTAAATGTGACTAGCGTTGAGAAAAGGGGAGACCGCTTTGTTTTAAAAACAAATGAAGGCGATTATGAAGCAGATGCTGTCATTTGGGCGACGGGGGAATTTCAGTTTCCAAATGTACGTCCATTCCCGGGGGCGGAACATGCGTTACATAACCGATATATTGATAGTTGGAGAAAGCTTGAAAAAGGTCACTATGTGGTCATTGGCGGTTATGAAAGCGGGATGGATGCAGCTGTGAATTTAGTGGCTTATGGCAATGAGGTGACTGTGATCTCAGCTCAAGAGCGAAATGGAAAAAAAGAAGCGGACCCGAGTTTGTCGCTGGCCCCATATACATGGGAGCGCTTGCGAATAGCCGAGCGCACCAAGCGGCTAACCGTTATCGAAAAGACAAAAGTGGAAAAGATTTATAAGGATAACAACGGTTATACGCTATTTCTTTCGAATGGCAAGCAAATGCTGACTCAACCCCAACCGATTCTAGCCACAGGATTTCGTTCAGGTGCGGAACAAATTCGTTCATTGTTTGAATGGGGGGAAAATGGAAAAGCGAAACTGACGGTTCATGATGAATCGACCATTACGCCGAATTTATTTTTAATTGGGCCAAGTGTTGCTCACGATCAGGCGATTTTCTGCTTTATTTATAAATTTCGGCAGCGTTTTGCTGTTGTGGCCAAACAATTGGTTGACCGTTTCAGACTGTCTCATGATGAAGAAATATTCACTCACTACGCCAACAATCAAATGTATTTAACGGACTTATCTTGTTGTGAGGTGAAATGCGAGTGCTAGCCGAACAAGCGAAACGAAAACGGCTTTTGCTCATCGGGCTTGAATCCGTTGGAAAGACAACGTTATTTTCAAGATGGACGCAGTTTGGCATTGGTGAAGAAACCAATGTGAAGGGAACGACGTATACGATTCGTTCCCATCCCCTTCGTTGCTTGGATGGATGGGAGATTGTCGATACACCGGGATTGCGCAGAGGAGATGAGCTTGGCAAGCGGCAACTGGAAAAAGAAGTGGAAAAAGCCCATCATGTGATGCTTATTATACGGGGCACCCATTTTCAAGAGGAATTAGAAGAACTATTGTCCATTGTTTCTATCGATCAAATGGACGTCTCCATTGCCGTTACATTTGTAGATAAAATGAATGAACAAGCGAAAGCAGTATTAGAAAACGCCCAAAAGCAATACAAATTCCCGATCTTTTTGACAAAAGGAAGGAAGGAGACTGATGGTACGCTTCCGCCGTTTATGCAAGGAAGAAAATGGACAGAAGAGGATATGAAGCTATTACAGGCGCTTCGTTTGCCTAAACAAGAGCCTGTTTCGCTTTTATTTGAACGCCCCGTCGTAGGGCCTCTCGCTTCAGTAGCAGCGATTTTGATGATGTTTCTCTTTCCGGTTTATATCGCCTATAAAATCGCAGAGTGGGGACAGCCGTATTTAGAAGCGGCGTTAGCTGGAGTTATTCAGGCTCTTGAAGGGAAAGGGAGACTGGTTGAAGCGTTACTTGTTGGAGATTATGGATTGCTTACGTTGGGAGCGTATTCCTTTTTATGGGCGTTTCCCGTTGTGTTTTTGTTAAGTGTTATGATGGCGATCACGGACGAAACAGGGATTAAAGATCGGATCATGGATGCCCTTGATCCATATTTGCGAAAAATCGGATTAAATGGCCAAGATCTTATACCAGTATTAACTGGATTTGGATGCAATGTGGTGGCCGTTCAACAGAGCAGATTATGCAGTGCGTGCACACGAAAATCGTGTGTTTCTCTTATTTCGTTTGGTTCGGCTTGCAGTTATCAAATTGGTGCAACGATTTCCATTTTTCATAGCGCACAAAAGCCGTCTTTATTTTTGCCGTATTTATTTACTGTTTTTCTTGTTGGAGCACTTCATACGAGAATATGGCATCGGCGGGCATTCGCGCATATAGGGATGATCCGCCCGCATCGGACATTTATTCAGCTGCCAGCATGGTCAGGAGTATTATACCGGGTTCGTGCAACGGTCTCACAATTTCTAACACAGGCGATGCCAATCTTTTTTACGATTTGCCTAATTGCTGGATTGATGGACGTGTTCGGATGGATGAAAAAAGCGGTTGGAGTGTTTGCGCCGCTTGTTCAATGGCTGAATTTGCCGCATGAAGCCGCTGTTGGCCTTGTTTTTTCGATGATTCGTAAAGATGGCATTTTATTGTTTAATGAAGGGAACCAGCTGCTGTTAACGGAGATGTCGACATTTCAATTATTTCTTAGCGTTTATCTTGCTTCTACTTTAAGTGCGTGCGCGGTTACTTTATGGACGGTTGCAAAGGAATTAGGGGTGAAAGAGGCCCTGTTATTATCCGGGAAGCAGATGGTCACATCTCTTACGTCCGCCCTGCTGCTTTCGCTGTTGTTCCAATAAAATACTGGATGCCATTCCAAGAAGCAAATCATAAAAGATCTAAGGAAGTCCAAAGATTAATAAGCAAAAAGCGCAGAGAAGCTGGAGGCTTGGATATAAAAGTGACAGAGCATTTCTCTATAATGAGAAATGCTTTTTTGTGTCTGTTTTGAACAAAGAAGTATATTTTTTTGCAGCAAAAAAATAATAATAAACGATAATAATTTATTGAAAAACGATAAAAAATCTATTAAAATTAAATCGACAATAAATAAGCGAGGTGCTTTTTATGAAACCAGAAACTCTCTTTTTAAAGATTGTTGTTATTCTTATAGGGATTCCAGTTCTTGCTTTGTGCATCTTTTTGGTACCTGTGCTAGGGAATGTTGCAGCAAAATTGCTTCCGGAATTTGCTTCTATTAAATATCTCGTTTTCATTGTTTTTTATGCATCCGCGGTACCGTTTTACTTTGCTTTGTATCAGGCTTTTAATCTTTTACGCTACATTGACAAAAATGAAGCTTTTTCCGAGTTATCTGTCATCGCTTTGAAAAAAATCAAATACTGTGCCATCACCATCAGCAGTTTGCATGTGCTCGTCTTACCGCTTTTCTATCTCTTTGCGGAGAAAGATGACGCTCCAGGTGTCATCTTGATCGGATTGGTGGTTCCTTTTGCATCAATGGTGATTGCCGTTTTTGCTGCCGTTCTGCAAAAACTTTTAAAAACAGCTATCGATATCAAATCAGAAAATGATTTAACGATCTGAGGTGGACAATATGCCAATTATAATCAATCTTGATGTTATGCTGGCGAAAAGAAAAATGAGCGTTACAGAACTTTCGGAGAAAGTTGGGATCACAATGGCGAATCTCTCCATATTGAAAAACGGAAAGGCAAAAGCGATTCGTTTCTCCACTTTAGAGGCGATTTGCAAGGCATTAGAATGTCAGCCAGGAGATATTTTAGAATACCGAAGTGATGAAGAGAGTCAAGATTAGGCTCATAGAACTATGTAACGTGAAGTGGAAAGGAAGAGGAGCATTTCGATGATTCAAATTCATCAAAAAGGAGTCGCTCATGAATTTAACCATTCAAAAGGATACCCAGAAAAAAATGATAAAGGCACAAATTATGAGAGCATGCAAACAACTCGTGCGTTTCGGTTGGGAGCAGGCCCTATCATGTTTGTTTCCCGTTGTGATTTTTGCCTCTTTGGCCTTTACAAAAATCGTGCCGCTTCCCTTTCTGCCGCGATATGACTGGCTGCTCATTATTTGCCTTCTGATGCAGTGGTGGATGGTGCGTTCTAGGCTTGAAACAATGGATGAACTAAAGGTGATCACATTGTTCCACCTTATCGGCCTTGCTCTTGAACTTTTCAAGGTGCATATGGGTTCATGGTCTTATCCAGGGGAAGGATATTCTAAATTTTTCGGAGTGCCTTTATATAGCGGATTTATGTACGCAAGTGTAGCGAGCTATCTTTGTCAGGCGTGGAGGAGGCTGAAGGTGGAGCTCGTTAAATGGCCGCCGTTTTTCGTCGTTGTGCCTCTTGCTGCCGCGATTTATTTGAATTTTTTCACCCATCATTATTGGATGGACGTTCGTTGGTGGCTGTCAGGACTTGTCATGATCGTTTTTTGGCCATCATGGGTCACGTACGAGGTTGGCGGCACTCGTTACCGCATGCCGATCGTCCTTTCCTTTGTGCTTATCGGATTTTTTATATGGATCGCTGAAAATATCGCAACGTTTTTTGGAGCTTGGCAATATCCAAATCAGGCCGAGGCATGGAGTCTTGTTCATCTTGGAAAGGTGAGTTCTTGGTTCTTACTAGTGATTGTGAGCTTTTTGATCGTAGCGACGTTAAAGCAAGTGAAGGAAAATCTTCCATCAGAATAGAGGCTTGTCCTCGCGAAACTTGAAATTATATGTGATCGAAACGAATCCTTTCCTTTTCCAACGATCAAAGTTCATTCTTATGACATTTAGAGGTAACTTGAGAGATTAGCATTTACGCTAAAATATGAATTTTAGCTGTCTCATACCGATTGCTTCTATTCACTAGTTTATTTGTGCAGAGTGGTGGAGAAATTTTGCTATTTAAACATGCCGTTGTGTCAAGGGGAACGATTGACGAGAAAATGATGAAGCTTCATCCAGAGAGCATAGAAAATCCAAAGAGACGAGAATGGCAGGATTAATTCGATAGATGATGCATAGCGGAAATCCTTACCGTAATTTTTCTAGTCAACTATTATGATACTAGGGTTTTTGCTTTTTTATATTGATGGAAATTAGATAAGCAATTCCAAGTTATGATGTTGACAATCTGTTTGTTTCATGTAGTGATTGCTGTTAATGGAATTTCTTCTGCTCATATTCTGTTAAGAGGAGGCAGACTTCTCGATAGAATGTATTAGACAATAGTAGGCGTTCCCCTTAAGACAGGGGAACGCCTACTAATGGACATGAACATGATGTCGACCTTTCGGCACCACCATTGGTGAGCCTGAAAGAGGGTCTTCAATTACTGTACAATCGAGGCCGAAGATTTCTTTGATCAATGTGCTCGTAAGCACTTTAGGTGGCTCCCCTTCGGCCACAAGCCTGCCCTTGTGGAGCGCAAAAATATGATCGGCATAGCGTGCAGATAAATTGATGTCGTGAAGGACCATGACAATCGTTGTTCCATGTTTTCGGTTTAAGTCAGTAAGCAAGTCGAGAATTTCGATTTGATAGGTAATATCTAGGAATGTTGTTGGTTCGTCGAGAAGCAAAATGTCCGGTTGTTGTGCAAGAGCCATAGCAATCCAGACGCGCTGTCTTTGACCGCCTGAAAGTTCATCAATAGGATGATTGGCGAACTCGATAATATTCATAAATTCCATGGCTTCTGCAACAGCTTCATAATCTTTTTTAGTCCATCCGCTAAGCCAAGATTGATGTGGAAATCTTCCACGCCCCACCAGATCTGCAACCGTAATTCCCTCTGGGATGACAGGAGATTGCGGCAGCAATCCTAAAATTCGAGCCAATTGTTTTGGTGGAAATTGACTGATCGGTTTTCCGTCGAGGATGATCTGTCCAGATGTAGGCTTGATCAGTCTGGCCATCGTTTTTAGAAGAGTCGATTTCCCACAGCCATTTGCTCCGATCATCACACTTATTTTGCCACTAGGAACAACAAGACTAACATCTTGAATAACGGTTTTATGATCGTACCCTGCCACGACTTGCTCGACTTTGAAAAGATGCACTGGTTTCATTTATAAACTTCCCTTTCGATTCATTCGGATCAGCAAGAAAATCAAATATGGCGCTCCGACTATGCCAGTGATGACGCCGACAGGAAAACGGGTTTCAAAAGCAAACTGTCCAATCAGATCTCCTCCGAGAACAAGATTCACACCAACAAGCCCCGCAGGAAGGGCATTGGAAAAACCAGATCCAACCAATCTTTTGGCAATTGGTCCCGAAAGAAATGCGACAAAGGCGATGGGTCCGGTGACAGACGTAGCCACAGCAAGCATACAGACTGAACTTAGAATAAGTATGACTCTGACTGTATTCGTACGTACGCCGAGAGATGTCGCCGCTTGTTCGCCAAGCTCCAGCAAACTGAGCTGTTTTCCCAATACGATAATGATAGGAGTGCAGATCAAAACCGTTATCATCAGTGGCGGAAGCTCATGCATCTGGGAGCCATTGAGGCTCCCGCTCAGCCATCTGAGTGCTGCGGGAATGTCTTGTTGTGCGCCAATGAGAAGCAGATAGGATATGGCGGCGTCAAGCATCGCTTGTATGCCGATTCCAACCAAGATTAATCGCCCAATTGAAAAGGGCTTTCTGCTAGATAAGAGATAAATTATCATGACGGTGGCAAGACCAGCCATCACCGAAGCTAAAGAAACGACCGATTCACTAGTTTGAAGCACGATGATACAGAAAACGGCCGCCGCGCTTGAGCCGGTAGTAATTCCAATGACATTCGGGTTGGCAAGAGGATTGCGCAACATTGTTTGGAAGATACTGCCGGCAAGACCGAAAGCAAATCCGGCAAAAAGTCCTGCCACCATTCTCGGTAAGCGGATCGTATTCACCGCAAATGACGCACCTGGAATCTGCTCGCCTGAAAGCGCCCGGATGACTTCTGTAACCGGATAAATCGTGTTCCCAAGCAACAGCATCGCGCAACAAAGTATACACGCCAATAACGCAAGCAATCCAGTAACAAGTATCCATCGGCGACGTCTTTGGCGTCTGCCTGCCATAATCAATTCAACAGATGATTTGATCATAATGAACTCACTTTCGATTTTATAGCTAATAGAATGAGTAACGGCGCTCCGATAAATGCAGTAACAACACCAACCTCAAGTTCACCAGGGCTGCCGATGAGCCTGCCACATACATCTGATATCGTCAAGATAATGGCGCCTGCTATAGCAGACATCGGTATGACAAAGCGCAAGTCAGGGCCAAGTAGAAGTCGCATAACATGAGTGGATAAGAGCCCGACGAAGGCGATAGGGCCGGCCAGCGCCGTAGTTGCCCCGCACAATATCACACTTGCGAGAGCGGCAACTAGTCTCAAGATTTCTGTTCGAACCCCCAGTCTGGTAGCAACGTCATCTCCAAGTACGAGAGCGTTAAGGGCCGGAGCCGTTATCATAGCGATCAATATCCCGACGATAAGAAAAGGGATAAAGATGGCGATAGCGCTCCAAGTCCCTGATCCAACACTTCCGACCTGCCAAAACCTAAATTGGTCCATGGCATAAGAGCGCGGAAGTATGATCATGACGACGAGGGAAGAGAGAGCCGCGCTTGTAGCGGCTCCCGCCAAGATCAACTTGAGGGGAGTAGCCCCTCCTTGTCCCATGGAACCAATACCGAATACGAGACTTGCTGTTATCACCGCTCCAGCTAAAGCTAGCCAAATATATTGGTTGGCTGCATTGATATGCAAAAACGCGATCCCACAAACAACAAACAAAGCGGCGCCCGTGTTCACACCCAAAATGCTCGGGTCCGCAATGGGATTTCGCGTGACAGATTGCATAAGCGCTCCGGAAACCCCAAGCGCTGCCCCGCAAAACAAACCGAAAATCGTTCGCGAAATTCGCTTGCGAACCACGTTGGCTCCATAAGAATCAACATCAGGGTGAAACAAACCGTCTACTAATTCTTGAAGGCTCACTAATCGGGAACCCAAGGCCAGGGAAGCAAGGATACACACGCCGAGCAAGAGAATACAAATCACCAAAATCATTGTAAAGTTTTTCGGCGTATGTAAACGGATTCGTTTGTCATGAGTAGCAAAAAAACTATTCATTTACTTTGCTAGCGGCTCCTCCAATTAATTCTAAATAATCATCAATCGTATATTCTATGGAAAGCGGAGTCGGAGTGGCAGCTGCAACCAAAGGTGTACTGCTGTTGATGAACGCGACAGAACCTCTCTGGATCGCTGGAATTTTGCCAAGCACAGGATCCGCTTTGAGGGCATTATATAATTCTTCGTTGCCATATCCGACGATGATATCCACGTCGTTAAGAGCCTCGGCGTTCTCGGCACTTAAATCCAAGTAAAAACTTTTAGGATCTTTAATAAGTTTCTTTACACTTTCAGGGTATTCCAATCCAAACTCATGTAGAAAGGCCACGCGGGTGTCTACCGGCGTATAGATATGGAGTTTCGACAAATCATCAGCCGAAAAATTAGCCCATACAAATTTCTTGCCTTTAATTTGCGGATAGTTGCTTAATTTTTCTTGGATCAATTTTTCCATATCCTTGACCAGTTTCTCGCCTTCTGTTTTCATGCCCATTCCTGCTGCATTCATGAGAATTTGGTCACGCCATGGAGTGGCCCATGGTGCTTCCGGATAAGCAACGACCGGAGCAATCTGGCTGAGCATATCGTAGTCTTCCTTTGTTATACCGGAGTAAGCAGCCAGAATGACATCGGGTTTTGCGTCGGAAATCGCTTCAAAATCCAATCCGTCTGTATCGTGGAACACATTTGGTTTCGTTTCACCGAGTTCTTTGAGCTTTTTCGCAGTCCAAGGTAGAAGACCGCTATCATCTTGGACGCCAAAGTTTGCCGCCGAGAATCCTACAGGAATCACACCAAGAGCGAGTGGAATATCTTGATTCCCCCATTGGATCGTAACGACTCGTTTCGGTTTGCTTTTTATCACCGTTGTACCAAAAGCATGTTTGATCTCGATCGGATATTTTGTGTCATCACCAGTGGCTGTTTTAGTATTTGTCGATTTCTCTTCATTTGATTTGGAGGTAGAAGGAGAACTGCTCGAACAACCAACTAATGCGATCATGAGCGCTGTCAAAATAACAAGTAGTTTAAATGAGAAGTTTTGTTTTGCAATCAATTTATAGCCCCCTTTTTATATTTAATCATAGATTTATGATAGGCAAATCCTATTAAATAGAAAGAAAAAACCTTGACAAATGATTTGTTTCCACACATTTGCTACTAGCAGGCGTTTTGCCTATCATTTTTCACAACGGCCAATCTGTGTCTACCTCCTATCTTGATCACAATCTATGAGATGGACAGCAAGAAAATAAATGCTTTTTGTCCACCAACATATGATAATGATTCCCAATCTCATTCTATGTTTTCAGAAATCAGTTGTCAATAATGAATGAGCGCCATCTTATATTTTTAACACTCCTCTGAAAAAAGCCCCCCTCTTAACGGAGGGGAGGAGGTTCATAGTGAAGAATTTTCCGTAGAAAAATCGTAATTGTAACAAACTTTGTAAAGCTCTTTTATTTCTTCTTTTGATGGCACTCTAGGGTTGTTTTGTGGACTTCCGCTGGCAAGCGCATCAGTCGCCATTTTTTCGATAGCGTTTTCAAAATCATGTTGATCAATGCCCCAATTTTTTAAATTAGGAATATTTAAATCTAGGCAAAGCTTTTTTACAGAACGAACGGCGATTTTTGCTGCTTCATCGTTGGAAAGGGTTTTTGCTGTTGGATCAAAATATGTTCCTAATACAGCTAAGCGATCGGTACAAGTTTCGTAACTAAACTCTAAAACGGCCGGTAGTAGCATCGCATTTGAAATTCCATGCGGGACGTGGAACAGCGCACCAATTGGCCTTGACATACCGTGCACTAGACAAACAGAAGAATTGGTAAAGGCCATACCTGCCTGTAATGCTCCCAGCGCCATTCCTTCTCTTGCTTCAATATTGTTTCCGTCCTCATATGCCTCTTTTAAGTGTTTCACGATTAATTCCATTGCGGAAAGTGCTAGAACGTCTGTCATTGGATGAGAACGTTTAGAAATGTAAGCTTCAACAGCATGACTTAAAGCATCAATTCCAGTGGCCGCCGTGACAGCTTTAGGAGAAGATAAAGTGAAGAGTGGGTCGACAATGGCGACGTCAGGCATGAAGGCAGGTTGTTTGATCATCATTTTTACATCATTAGCAGTATTGGTTATGACTGTTACATCCGTAGCTTCCGATCCGGTTCCGGCTGTTGTTGGAATGGCAATGTGCGGGATGGATGGATTTCCTGCGACTTTTTTTCTTCCTATATAATCGCCAATATAACCACCATTTGTTGCAACCACAGCAACGGCTTTGGCTGTATCAATACAACTTCCTCCACCTAGCGAAATCACTAAATCGCACTTTTCTTCTTGAAGAAGATGTAATGCTTCTTCCACGTAACCATCATTTGGTTCTGAATCCACACCTGAATAGACAACGCTTACAATTTCTTCTTTTAAAAGCTCATGTTGAAGTTTTTCAATATTCCCTAAGCTCTCCATAATTTTGTCGCTTATTACTAAAGCTTTTCTGCCTCTTAATGCTGCTTCTTTGCCTACTGTTTGAAAGGCATTGCATCCATAGGATATGGTTTGGGGTGTTTGAAACAAGGCATAATCTCTCATTTGGTACACTCCTTTCTTTTTTCGCCATATAAATACGCAAGACGTATGCCAATTATTAAATGCAATTACCATAAGATCCTTTAGTGCGCGATATATAGACAGACAAGTGTTTCAGATCATAACGATCTATATAAATACAGATGAATGTTCCAAAAAAAGCCCACTGCTTTCCTCATTTTTTAGCCGAAAGTTCAGGGTGGATGGAGAAGTGTTAATGACGTGTCTCGGTTATTCCAAAATGTTCCAAGTGCTGAACAACGAGCTGCTTCTAAACAAGTTCATTTGTCTAGAAGTCGGCTGGTTCGGTCGCCCGGCTGTCAAAGCGTTGATCTATTTTGCTAGAGTAAAAAGTTTATGGAGTGGAATCTTGAAAGAAGCAGGAGAATGGTAATATTTGTGCAAATAGAATTAAGGTGTTTATTTAAAAATGATTTAAAACTTTAATTTTCCCTTTGTTTGAAAAATGAGGATAATAACAATAAACCAATGCCAATCATTAAATACCATCCCTTGACGTCATATGAAATCATAAGGATTAGTTCCTAAATATTTGCTGGACCTGAATTAGGACTGTTGTTAAACGGATATTTCAATATAAAAGGTAATATACCTAAAAGCGTTAAAATAACTCCTAAAATCATGAACAAAACAGAGAAAACTTTCATAAACAATCCTCTTTTCATTTGTGTTATTTTATCGTAATTCAGAGAATGAAAATCATTTTATGGCGTATTTTACTTGCTGAGCCTCTCCCACCTGCATTTCGTTAAGAGGCGGGAGATTTCTTGAAAAAATAACAAACTTTGCGACAACCGTCTTGATTTATAAGCAACAATGCCAGTAAAGTCTGGACCTTCTGACCCGCTTTATATTAAGAAAAATAATAAGGGTGGGAAAAATTTCTGTTTCATATCGTTTCCCTCTCATTCGTCATATAAGAATTTTTGCAACAGAACTTATACATGCAGAAGCCCCTTGCCAAACACGTTATCATCTTCCCGTGATTGCTTTTTTGTGTCCAAACATTTCACATCAACTATCGTTGTTGCTGTTATAAGAAATAAGCCTTCAGAAGTAGGGAGAATGAAAAACGCGGCCCATATTGTATTGCCATTATTTTTCCCCCGTTATAATGATGAATAGTGCGAAGATAGAGAAGGTTTTTGATCGGTGTAAAAAACGCGTAACATACAAGCGATAAAGAGGGGGACGGAATATTGAAGAAAATAGGACCTAATGGCATGAAATGGCTGAAAATCATCCATGTTTTTTTAGTGGTTTTGTTTTTTGGCGGCATTTTGAGCTCGGTAGCATTGAATTTCTGGATTGATTTTACAAAATATGATGAAGCCTACCACGGTTATAAAAACATGGTGACGATAAGTGATCATGTAGTCAGATGGGGAGCGGTTGGAACTTTGTTTAGTAGGCTTTATTTACGGATTTTTCACCCATTGGGGATTTTTTTAGCATTGCTGGGTCGGCGTCAAATTTGGTCTTTATATGATCCAAACCGTTGTTGGCATTTTTGTCGTCGACCGTTTGATGATTGCCAATATGGAATTATTGGAAACGCAAAAGGAACTAGCTTTAAGCAATCCGGCTTTTCTTCAAAATCATGAAATAAGGCAATACGCGGTATATTTTCAAGTGGCCGTCACCGTTTTTATTTTTATTATTTCATATTTAAAACCTTGGAGAAAGAAAAAACTTCAACCGAAATAAACAAATTAGTAACTGTGAGTGTGCCAACATAAAAAGCGCGGTTCAATGGTCATTCATTCGGCACTTTTTTGTTAATGATTATTTTGCGCCTTAGAAATTGAAAAATCAAACAGAAATCCTTAGAGCGAATCATTAGAGAAAAAGATCAATGAGCGATAAACAAAGGGTCATATATGCTGAAAAAATGGACGATACTAACAAACGGTGATGCTTGTGTATAAAAAAGAAGAGCTTGTCCGTTTTGTCGAAGAAGCGAAGCCGTACGCCCGCGATGGAAAGGTGGCCGATTATATCCCCGCGCTGGGAAAAGCGAATCCGAATGAATTGTCGATCGCCATCTATATGCCGGATGGTCAGGTGATCGATGCTGGCGATGTAACAGTCAAAGTGACATTGCAAAGCATTTCGAAAATTATTGCGCTTGCGCTTGTCTTGATTGACTGCGGCGAAGAGAAAGTATTCCGCAAAGTCGGCATGGAGCCGACGGGAGACCCGTTTCACTCAATCGCCAAGCTTGAAGACATGCAGCCAGCCAAACCGCTTAATCCGATGATTAACGCTGGAGCGCTGGCGGTGACGCATATGATCCGCGGCGGTTCGGTCGAGGAACGGCTTGTCCGGCTGTTGGCATTCGTCCGCCGCCTCGCCGGCAATGAAAGCATTTCCTACTCGAAAGAAGTGGCTCAATCTGAGTTTGCGACCGCCTTTTTAAATCGTTCGCTTTGCTATTTCCTGAAGCAGCATGGTATTATCGATGAAGATGTTGAAGAACTAATGGATTTGTATACGAAGCAGTGTGCCATTGAGATGACGTGCATCGATTTGGCGCATATCGGCCTTGTATTGGCGCTTGATGGGCGAGACCCGCAATCGGGTGAACCGCTCATGCCGCCCGATGTCGCCCGTATCTGCAAAACGTTTATGGTGACGTGCGGTATGTACAACGCTTCAGGGGAGTTCGCGATTAAAATTGGCATTCCCGCGAAAAGCGGTGTTTCAGGCGGTATTCTCGCGGCTGTTCCTAAACGGTGTGGAATCGGCATTTTCGGTCCGGCGCTCGATGATAAGGGAAATAGCTTAACGGGAATGAAATTGCTTGAGCTGCTGTCAAAAACATATTCACTAAGTATTTTCTAGGAGGAGACAAACATGAAAACATTTATGGTGCAGTTTCACCGCGAAGATGATATGGAAACGATGAAAGTCGGCAAATTGAACGAAGGCGAGTTCAATGAGGTAACTGAAGGCGGGACGCGCCATTTGTTCGACTTGGATACGAACATCGGCTACTTTGTCTTTTTTGATGCCGAAGACACAAAAGGAAATGTATCCTATTTGATGCTTCAATATGAAGAAGACCAAGAAGAAGCGAGCGCATGCTATAGCTTTGAGATGAAAGATTTTTATGAATTTATGGCCCTATACTTAAGTGATCTTGAATTCGCCGATGAGGAAGAGATGGCCGGAGAAGGCGATAAAGAGGAAGCATACGGTCCGATTCACCATTTGGTCCATTTGCTCTACCATATTGTGGAGGAAGGAAAGACGGTGGAAGTGTAAGGGATGAAAGAAGCTGTTTTCAAAGGCCAGTAACATGATTTTTGAAAACAGCTTTCTTCGCTTAGCCCGGATGGAAGAGAAATCTTCTATGCGGGCTTTTTGGCGCTTAGAGGCCGTGTATGACCGTTTTTTACTAAGCATTGAGAACATTCGTTAGTAGCGCTTTTACTGTAGGAACATCAGCAGGTGCCCATTCAAGGGATGTTAGATCTTGAAGCGGCACCCATTTTAATTCTGCATGCTCTTTCGCCTTTGGCTCCCCTTCCGCAATTTTTGCTTTATACGTAAGCAAATGGACGATCACATCTGGATATTCATAATGCACTTCTTCCATTTTTTCATCTACTTTAATTGTGCAGCCTAATTCTTCGAAAATTTCTCTTGATAATGTTTCTTCTGGCTTCTCTCCTTCTTCCATCTTGCCGCCAGGGAATTCCCATACATTCGGTAATGTCATTTGAGGAGAACGAAGAGCACACAAAATACGATTTTGCTCATCTTCAATAACGGCGCCGATGACACGAACGGTCTTTTTCATGATGTTATTCTCCTTTTTGTTCGCATTTTTACTTTATTTTATCACAAAATATTCGATGCAAAGCTTAGTTGTTTTTTTGATTTCTGGAAAAACGCTGAAGAATCTTTGAGTGATAAATTTTGGTATGATATAAGAGCGGGACAATCTATTTGTCTGGATACTAGTCCAATGTGTGTCGCATAGATTCGTTTTCATGCAAAGAAATTATGGTGTTTTGGTAAAAAAACTAAAACCAATTGACATTGCTTGTGTCTAGCTCAATCATTCCATATTTTTAGTAAAATAATGGATTATCCACACTTTTGATCTTATCCTAATGTTTAGTTGGTCTTGTTTCAGATGAACACTGATTTACAAGGAGACTTGTATATGAGGAAATTTGTCATTTTTGCGTATTTTATTTGTTGCTGTTTTATTTTCGGATGTGAAAAATCGAAAGAAATAAACCACGCAAGATATCCAACTTTTGTCGCACTTGCCGATGGAGATAGTAAGTTGATTTTTCTTGATAAGAAGATGAATATAGTGAAAGAAATTAATAATAAAAACAAATTTCAAAGTTTTTCTATAGACGGAAATCGTGTTTATGCTTTAGAGGATGGTACGTATACGGGAACTAAACCCTCGATGCTCATCATGAATCTTTCGAATGGTTATATTGAAAGAAAAATAAAACTGCCACATATACCAGCGGCCTTTGTGGTCGTGAAGCAAAAAGCTTATATTGCTTCATCTGAAATATTTAGAGAGGGAATGCCTTTTTTTATTGTTAATTTGTCTAATGGGAAAATAGAAAAATTGATGTTTACCAAAGGAATGGTTAATACAATTAAACATTATAAAGATGAAATTTTCATTTCTATAAATTCTGGGGGGAGCATGAGCCAGCACAGTAATGTATATAGAATACAAACTAATGATGCATCCCTTTCATTTCATCCTGTTATTCAAGATCATCTTGAATTACCTCCAAGTGATTTTGTAATTGAAGATAACAAAATGTACTGTGTTTTTACAGGTTTTTCTTACGGACCACGGCCTGAGTGGGTGAAAGATCCTGAAAAATATACAAATAGGTTTATGGTTATCGATTTGAATAATGGGAAAATCATTTATGAGAAGAAATTGTCTAAGCCTTTCCCGCAAAAAATAATTAGCGTGGGGAATAAATTCTATATTAATAATTATACGGATATGGACATGAAAGGAAAATTTTTAACAATAATTAATAAAAAAGATTTTGGTGAATCATTTTTACCTATAAAGAATCCAGCCTATTTTGACTACAACAAACAATTAAAAGGATTTTTAGTGTCTAATCCTCAAAACGGAACATTACAATTTATGAAAAATGGTAAAATAGTTAAGAAACTTAAAGTTGGTGAAAATAGTAGCATAGTTAAGTCTGTGCAAAAATAAAACTTTGGCTATCTGTTTGAATGAAGCTAAAATCAGCCAGTATAAAAAAAGAACTTTTTTCCTCGAATAAAAGCTGTTCCCATAAAAAGTTGATGACTCTTTATTTGGAGTTCAGGGGTTATCTAATAGGGAAAAAGGTCAACTTCAGTCATTTGAAGAATTGAACGAACGATGCCCGTAAAAACACGGCTGAAAGGCAAGTGCACACACTTGCCTTTTCGTCATGTGAATGCGTGATGAAGGTCATGAACCCCCCCGCTTTGGTTCTGTGAAGCGGGGGTGTTCGTCCTCTATTAAACAAAAAAGCCATCACTTTTCAGCGCATATTACAACTGCTGCCTCCAAGTTACTCAAAGACTGGTGCCATATATTCATACTCAAAGGTTTGGAGGAATTGGCGAGCTGCTTTTGACAGACGGCGGTTTTTAAGCCAAATCACGGCAGATTCTGATTCAATCTTGCAATCTTCAATTTCACTAATTTTTAAATCGGTTAAAGGGAAGGAGCATAATGTCGACTTCGGAAGCAGCGCCACTCCTACTCCTGCTCTTGCAAGAGAGAGGAGCATGGCGGCATCAGGGCCTTGACAAACAACATTCGGTTCAAATCCATGCTTTCGACATGTATCGATCACGAGCTCATAAAGGCCGACACCGCTAACTCGGTGTAATAGGATTAATGGAATATGCTTGAGTTCCTGGATTCGCATCTTTGGGCTGACAGGCCAGTGTTTCGATGAGATCACGACAAAATGATCCGCGGGCAACATAAGCAGCGAAAAGTCATGCAGGTCTAAAGGGAGGCGGACGATGGCAAGTTCGATTTCGCGGTTTCGTAAATTCTGCGCCAGACGGAATGAATCTCCCTCATATAACCGAAAACGAACCTTTGGATATTGTTCACGAAACTGCCGAATGCGTTCCGGTATGTAAGCAAAGCATGTTTTGACGGATCCGATCGATAAGATTCCCTTAATGCCTTGCCCCACTTCTTTTACTTCTGTAATGGTATCATCAAGTTGATGCAGCAGCTCTTTTGCTCGTCTATACAAAATTTCCCCGGCTTCTGTCAGCTCCATATTTTTTCCGTTCCTTTCCATTAAAAGAACGCCTAGCTCATCTTCGAGAGATTTCAATTGGTAGCTTAGCGGAGGCTGGGCCATATGGAGCTTTTTGGCTGCTCGAGTAATCTGTCCTTCCTCCGCAATGGTTGAAAAATAACGAAGCTGCTTAATATCCATTACAGTCTCCATCCTTTCCATTAAGTATATTTTTTTTGTATAGAGCATTAATTTTTTTAGTATTTTTCATATAGATTAACACATGATACATTTGATTTGTAAGATATTTCAGATAAAATGAAATTTTCTAACTAAAAGAAACGAGGGAGAGCGAGAAGATGGGAAATTTGGAAGCGGTTAAGAAAAAATTGCGAGGTTCCATTGCTCCGATTATAACCCCGTTTAACGAGGATGGTTCGATTGATTTTGAAACGCTGGAGCAATTGATCAACTGGCATATTGAGAGCGGTAGCCATGCGATTTCTGTAACGGGAACAACGGGGGAGCCGAGTTCATTGACGCTTGAAGAGCGCGTACAAGTGATGAAAGCAGCGGTTAAAGCGGTGAACGGTCGCGTTCCTTTCGTACCGGGTACAGGTTCGACTAATCATGCTGAAACGCTTTATTTAACAAAGATAGCACAAGAAATTGGCGCCGATGCGGCATTAGTAATTGTTCCATATTATAATAAACCATCTCAGCATGCCCTTTATAAACACTTTAAAGCGGTAGCTGATTCCGTGGATATTCCGATTATTGTCTACAATATTCCAGGAAGAACAGCGGTCAATCTTGAAGTGAAAACACTTGCGAAATTGCGGGAAGATTGTCCAAACATTATCGGGGTGAAGGAGTCCAACAAGGATTTTGAACATGTAAACCGAGTGTTGCTGGAATGCGGAAGAGATTTTCTCCTTTATTCAGGCATTGAACTGTTATGCTATCCAATGTTGGCGATTGGCGGGGCGGGATATATAAGCGCTACAGCTAATGTCGAGCCGAAGAAGGTAGCCGAAATGTACAATGCTTGGAATGCAGGCAACGTCCAACGCGCATTGGAGCTTCATTATGAGTTAATGCCATTAAATGATGTGCTCTTTAAAGACACGAATCCCGCTCCTGTAAAGGCGGCATTAGGCATGATGGGGAAAATTAAACCGGTTCTTCGTCTGCCAATGGACTTACCGACACAGGCTTTGCAAGATGAAATCCGCAAAGTTCTCAAGAGATACGTAGATTTGCCGGAGGAAGTTTCATCGAACTCATGAGACGGTCCTTTTCCATAACATCATAAAAAATAGGGTAAAGGGATGTGAAAAAAGATGGAGAATCAAGGAATAGCCGTTCAAAAATCGGCTCATAAGCAAGTAGACGATGTCCAGCACTATATAAACGGGAAATTTGTAGAGGGCCGGTCAGGAACCAGCTTTGATAACATCAATCCTTTTACAAATGAAGTGATCAACCGTGTAGCAGAAGGCCGCCAGGAGGATGTAAATGAAGCGGTGATGGCAGCGAAAAGAGCGTTTGAGCATGGCCCGTGGGGAACGATGAAAGTGGAAGCGCGAATGAAGTATATAAATCGTATCGCTGATCTGATTGATGAAGAAATTGAGGAAATTGCCTTTTTAGAAGCGCTGGATACGGGACTTCCGATAAGTCAAACGAAAAAGATGACAGCACGGGCTGCGGAAAACTTCCGCTTTTATGCAAGAATGGTTCAAGCCAAATTGCACGGCGAGTCCTACCTGGTTGATAAAGAATTCATCAACTATACCATTTACAAGCCGCTTGGCGTGATTGGACTGATTACACCGTGGAATGCTCCTTTCATGCTGGAAACGTGGAAAGTCGCACCGGCATTAGCAACAGGCAATACAGTCGTATTGAAGCCCGCAGAGCTTTCACCGTTAACAGCTAATAAACTGGCCGAAGTGATTCATAAAGCCGGTCTTCCAGAGGGGGTATTTAATGTCGTCCATGGTTTTGGAGAAACGGCAGGAGCCGCTCTTGTTGCGCATCCAGATGTGAAAGCGATTTCTTTTACAGGTGAAACTACAACAGGCTCGATCATTATGAAAAATTCAGCGGATACATTAAAAAAAGTATCGATGGAGCTTGGCGGCAAATCGCCATTCATTGTATTTGAAGATGCTGATTTAGAGAGGGCGCTTGATGCCGCCGTATGGGGAATTTTCTCGTTCAACGGTGAACGCTGTACCGCAAACTCTCGCGTTTTTCTTCATAAAAACATTAAGCCTCAATTTGTAGAAGCATTAAAAGAGCGTGTAGCCAACATCAAAATAGGAGATCCTTTAGATCCTGCTACACAGCTGGGACCTTTAATTGAAAAAGCCCATTTTAATAAAGTGCAGAGCTACATCGAACTGGCAAAAGAAGAAGGATGTGAGGTGGTACAAGGGATCGTGCCTGAGGAATTAAGGGAAGGGAACTTTGTCCCGCCAACCTTATTATTAAATGCCAAAAATGAAATGAGAGTATGCCAAGAAGAAATATTTGGCCCTGTGATGGCCGTTATTGAATTTGAGACAGAGGAAGAAGTGATTGCAATGGCCAACGATGTAAGATATGGACTTGCAGGCTACGTCTGGACAAACGATATTAAAAAAGCGCATCGTGTGGCACATGCGGTCGATGCCGGAATGCTATGGATTAATGCTCAAAATGTAAGAGATCTTCGCATTCCGTTTGGCGGTACGAAAGATAGCGGAATTGGCCGAGAAGGCGGACATTATGCCATTTTCGAATTTTACACGGAGCCGAAAGTGATTCATGTAGCAATTGGGGATCACCATATACCTCAATTTGGAAAAAAGAAATAGAGAATCAAAGAAGCAGATAGAATAACAATGGATCGGTGATGAAGGGAATTTCCAAAGGAGAGAGTGAGATGCCAGCTAAAACAGGAAAACAATATATTGAGAGAGTGGATGAGGCGCAGGCAGTTGTCTGGATTAATGGCGAACAAGTAAGAGGAAAGATTTCTGAGCATCCTGCTTTTAAAGGAGTCATGAAAACGCAAGCAGAGATGTATGATATGCAACATGATCCCGCCAAGCGAGATTATATGACATATGTATCGCCAACAACAGGAGAACGTGTAGGGACTTCATTTATCCAGCCAAGAACAAAAGAAGATCTTGTGATGCGCCGCAAGATGATGCAAGAATGGGCCAAATATAATGGAGGAATGATGGGACGTTCTCCAGACTATCTTAACGTTGGCATCATGGCTTACGGCGCAGCTGCCAAAATGTTTGGGAAACAAGATCCGTTTTACGCTAAAAATATGGAAGAATATTACGAGTATTGCAGAGAAAATGATATTTCTCTCACTCATACGCTCATTCAGCCTCAAGTCAATCGGGCGGTCAACGCCGCACAGCTGCCAGATCCTTATATTGCCGCTCGGATTGTGAAGAAAACATCGGAAGGAGTGGTGATTCGCGGAGCGCGTTTGCTTGCAACGCAAGGGGGAATTACAGATGAAATTATGGTATTTCCTTCGACTCTATTAAAACAATCCGAAGAAGAAAACCCATATGCTTACGCATTTGCAATTCCCAATAACACCCCCGGGTTAAAATTTATTTGCCGTGAATCATTCGATTACGGAAAATCCCACTTTGACCACCCGCTGGGATCACGCTTTGAAGAAATGGATACGGTTGTTGTTTTTGATGATGTGGTGGTGCCGTGGAACCGCGTATTTGCACTTGGTGATGTAAGCGTTTGCAACCAGGCGTACAACGAAAGCAATGCCGTTGTTCATATGACGCATCAAGTAGTCGCTAAAAACATTGTGAAAACGGAATTTGTGTTAGGAATTTTACAGCTAATGGTGGAAACGATCAACATCGGACAGTTCCAGCATGTCCAAGAAAAAATGTCCGAGGTGATTATCGCGTTAGAAACGATGAAAGCCTACATGACAGCAGCGGAAGCGAACGCAAAAATAGATAAATGGGGGATTATGACGCCTGATTTTACGCCACTAAATATTGCTCGCAATTATTATCCAAAGATTTACCCTCGATTTAGTGAAATTATGCAGCTATTAGGTGCTAGCGGTTTAATGGCTATTCCGTCAGAAGCAGATTTTAAGTCAGACATTCGCCCAGATTTAGATAAGTATTTGCAAGCGGCTAATGGAGAAGCTTACCATCGTGTGAAATTGTACCGTCTTGCTTGGGATGTTTGTATGAGTGCATTCGGCACAAGACAAACCTTATATGAGCGCTTTTTCTTTGGCGATCCTGTCAGAATGGCGAGTGCTTTATATAACGGCTATGATAAGCAAGAATATGTAGATCGTGTGAAAGAGTTTCTCGACCGTTCAGAACAGATGATTCAAAATAATTAAATTCTTTGCGATAGAGGGTTGTGAGATGGTTTTTCAGTTCATCATCTATTGACGAGTTGCCGCAACTAGATCATGAAAGCTAGCAAGAAATCACGGGAAGCCTATATAGATACGACTAAGGAAAAGTACAGCCCATTCAAGAAGAATTTCTATAAGTCTCGACGGTTGGCAAAAAGCGGCTGGGTACGTCAAAGTATGGCCGAGTCCCAAACAACCAATCGCTTACAGGTGTCAATAGGCGAGGGTGGTCGGTTGTCCGACCGTCGAAAAGTGTAGTGAAGGTATTACCACATTCAATAAGTGGGGGAGTTGGTAGGATGGAATTTAATATTATCCGCATTGCGAGAGTAGTGATTAACGTCACGGATTTAGATCGTTCGAGAGATTTTTATGTAAACGCTTTAGGTTTTGTTGAAACAGAGTGTGACGGAGAACATATTTATTTAAGAGGATTAGAAGAGCATACGCATCATAGCTTAGTGTTAAAAAAATCAGATCAACTTGGTGTTCATGCCCTTGGATATAAAGTGGCGTCAGAAGCCGATTTAGATAAATTAGCCGCGTTATTTCAAGCAAAAGGCTTGAAAACGAAATGGTTGGAAGAAGGAACGCAATATGCGATCGGCAGAGCATTGCATGTCCATGATGTATCCGGGATGCCATTGGAGTTTTTCTGCAAAATGGATCGGGTGGAGCGGATGCTTCAACGTTATGATCAGTATAAAGGGGCGAGAATCCAGCGCATTGACCATGTAAACTGCATGGTTCCTGATGTAGAAAAAGCCTATGACTTTTTTATGAAAGAATTAGGATTTGCTTGCTCTGAGTACACCGTGACAGAGAAAGAGCGGATTTGGGCAGCATGGCTCCACCGAAAACAAGGGGTACACGATCAAGCTTTTATGAACGGAGAAGGTCCGCGCCTTCATCATATCGGCTTTTGGCTGCCAGATCCATTAGCATTAATCCATTGTTGCGATATACTGGCTTCTATCGGATATGCAGAAAGTATTGAGAGAGGACCAGGGCGCCACGGACTTTCCAATGCCTTTTTCCTTTATTTAAGAGATCCGGATGGTTATCGAATTGAGCTTTACAACGGGGACTACTTGACAAGTGATCCCGATTTTATTCCGATTCGTTGGGAGTTAGATGACCCGAGACGTCAAACATTTTGGGGGCATAAAGCTCCAGAAAGCTGGTTTAACGAAACGTTTCCGTTTTTAGACATTGATACAGGAGAACCGATTCCTGTCTCCAAAGCGACTTTAGAAAAAATTAAACCAGAATTTATCCTATAGCTGCTTGTCCATGGGATCAAACAGAACGAAGGGGGGATGAGCAGTGGATGATCGGACATTTAGAAATGCAATGGGAAAATTCGCGACAGGAGTAACGGTAATCACAACGGCAGTAGATAGGGACGTTCATGGAATGACAGCCAATGCATTTATGTCGGTTTCTCTTAACCCTCGATTAGTGCTCATTTCGATTGGGGAAAAAGCGAAAATGCTAGAAAAATTGAATCAGTCAGACGCATTCGCTGTCAATATCTTGTCTGAAGATCAGAAGGAATTATCCATGCAGTTTGCAGGACAAATACAAAAAAAGCGCGAGGTAACATTTGAGTGGCTACATGGTATTCCTATTTTAAATGGTGCTTTGGCCAATATTGTCTGCCATGTTTATAGCAAGCAGCTGGCGGGAGACCACACGTTATTTATCGGGGAAGTCATCGATGTGGTTGTGGGGGAAGGGACGCCGCTAACCTTTTTTGCCGGAAAGTATGGAAAAATTGCAAATATATAAAATCGCATGTAGCAGGAGGATGGCTTTTACTCGAACAACCAACCGCTTCTTTAGACGAATGGTGAGATCTGGAAGCGGTATTGTTCGAGAACGCTGAAAAACGACAGGGCGTTAAAAAAATTAAGGTTGATCTGGAGAACAGGGAGGTGTAGCGATGGAAACCGTTTATATCCGGCATCCGATTTCCGCATCCGTCACAGCTCAAATGAGGCCTTGTGTTTTGGCGCTTGGCTTTTTCGACGGCGTTCATCTTGGACATAAAGAAGTTCTAGAGGCTGCCAAAGCAGCGGCGAAGCAAAAGCAGCTCGCCTTTGGCGTTATGACCTTTTATCCTCATCCTAAAGATATTATCCAAGCAAATGAAGAGCCGAGAAAGTATTTAACTCCTTTGCCGATAAAGGAAGAACGGTTTCGAGAGATGGGGGTGGAAAAATTATTCGTGGTCCATTTTACTCCTGAATTTGCGCGTCTCCGGCCGAAAGATTTCGTCGTCCAATATATCGTAGGCCTTCGTTGTAAGCATGTCGTAGCCGGATTTGATTATCATTACGGATATAAAGGCAAAGGAACGATGGCCACTTTGAAAAATGAAGGGGACGGAAAGTTTCAAGTAACAGTGATCCATCCGATCAAACGCGAGCAGGAAAAAATCAGTTCTACTGCTATCCGCAATCTGCTGTCTGTTGGGAACGTAGCCTTGATTCCTAGTTATCTTGGTGACTTCTACGAAATAAGAGGGAAAGTCAAAAAAGCGTCGATCTATTATAAAAATAATCAATTTCTTCATATTCTAGTAGATGAAGAATATATGCTGCCAACGCCCGGTATATATAAAGTTTATGTGGAAATAGATGGGCAACGATATAAGGGGATTTGCCAGCAAATTTCTAGCAATGGTAACCAATCATTCCTTTTAGTTCAGCTGACAAATTGCCTCATCAACACGTATGAGAAACGGGTTAAGGTAAAATGGCTTCAATTCTCTTTGCGCAAAGCAAAAGAGGATCACGACATCTATCAATATATGGAGGGAGAGCGAAGAATTATTTAGTCCTGTCTTGATGAAGATTGGATTGAAAAAGGTCTTAACCAATCAGTTCCGTCCTCTGAAAATAATGGAACAAGTCCATCATTTGCAATAGGGGACGCAGGAATGGATACGAAAAATAGCTTGTTTCAGAAAATGGTATATAAGCAAAATCACGAAACCTCTCGCATGCCATATAGCAGAGTAAAGGAAAGCTGTTTGGAAAAGAGTTCATCTGCGTTTGAAGAGATGGCAGAACGGAAACGAGTCGGACGTAAAAAATGAACGACAAAAAAGTGGAGGATTGGTGATATGATGGGACAAAATGAACGGGTCGTTGTTAACCATCAACAGCTCCATTATAAGGAGCTTGCTGCATCGGAGAAATTCAAACAGCTTTTAGCTGTAAAGAAGCGCTTTACCATTTATGTAACCCTATTTTTTCTTATCTTCTCTCTTTTGCTCCCCATTTTGGCATTCTACACTAACATCTTAAAAAAGCCTGCCATAGGCGCTATTTCATGGGCTTGGATATTCGTTTTTGCCCAATTTGTGATGACATGGATCATCTGCCACTTGTATGTAAAAAAAGCGGCTGAATTTGATGACATGGCGGACCAAGTGCTGCTGCATCATCAAGAAGAGGGGGAAAGATGAACATGGATGTAAAAGTTGTGACCCTTTTTACTCTCATCGTTGCCGTCACGCTTCTCATTACTTACTATGCTTCCCAAAAAACAAATAGTGCAAGTTCTTTTTATACGGCAGGCGGGGGGTTAACAGGCTGGCAAAATGGTTTTGCTATTGCAGGGGATTTTATGTCGGCCTCTTCATTTTTAGGGTTGATTGGCGCCATTTCCCTCGTCGGCTATGATGGGATCTTTTTAATGTATGGAGCGCTTGTTTCTTATTTAGTGGTTCTGCTTTTAGTAGCTGAACCTCTGCGAAATCTTGGGAAATATACATTGGCAGATATGATTGTAGAGCGTTTTCAAGCGAGAAAAGTTCGCGGGGTCACAGCCTTTAATGCGCTAACGATTTCTATCTTTTATATGCTGGCCCAACTGGTGGCAGCGGGTGATCTTTTTAAGCTTTTATTGAATATTCGTTATGAAATATCCGTTGTGTTAGTAGGTCTTGTCATGCTAATTTACGTGATTTTTGGAGGAATGACGGCCACAAGCTGGGTGCAGATCACGAAAGCTTTCCTGTTGTTAGGCAGCACATTTGTCATTTTTGTGATGGTGATGGCGAAATTTGATTTTAACTTTTTGCGAGTATTTGAGGAGATGCAGACAGCCACGCCTCTTAAGGAAGCCTATTTAGCTCCGGGGGCGAAATATGCGAACGGTCTTGATGCTTTTTCGTTAACGCTTGGCCTAATATTGGGCACGGCTGGGCTTCCGCACGTTCTTAGTCGCTTTTTAACCGTTCCAAATGCGAAGGTAGCAAGAAAATCTGTCGTTTATTCCATTTGGATTATCGGTTTGTTTTATGTGATGGTGATCTTTTTAGGATTTGCGGCCGCTAAATTTGTAGGGGTGCAAGACATTGTGGCTGCTAATCCAGCCGGGAATATGGCCGCGCCGTTGCTCGCTAAAATATTAGGGGGAGATCTGCTATTTGCTGTGGTATCAGCGGTAGCATTCGCCACGATTTTAGCGGTTGTGGCAGGAATTGTGATAACAGGCGCTACAGCATTTTCACATGACTTTTATAACGAAATTGTCAAAGGAGGGAAGGCGACAGAGAAAGAACAAATTCGCATGGCAAGGTTCGCATCGATCGGAATTACAGTCCTTTCTATTATCCTAGCTTTATTCGTCCAAAAAATGAATGTGGCGTTTTTAGCTTCTTTAGCATTAACAGTAGCAGCCAGCTCGAATTTGCCTGTTATTTTGTATACCGTTTATTGGAGGCGTTTTAACATAACAGGCGCGATTACAGGGATGCTCGTAGGATTGATTGGAACGATTCTCCTTGTTGCATTAAGTCCCAATGTGTGGAGTCCTGAACAAGGGAAGGCTCTTTTCGTTGGCGAACCGATTTTCCCATTAGCGTCACCAGGAATTGTATCGATTCCTCTTGGCTTTTTAGGAGCCTATCTTGGCACAGTCTTTTCAGCGAGAAAAGAGCAGAACGGCAATTTCGAGGAAATATTAGTTAAATCAAATACAGGGAGCGACATAAAAGGAGTTAGTCATCATGGAGTGTAAGGAGAGACCATTTGTACAATCAGTAAGAGGTATCTTTAACCTGCGTAAAGATGAATACAAGGTTTTATCACTATTGAAACGATGGTCATGATGACATTTTCTATAAGGCTCCCTTGTTGGTGAATGGATGCATTTCCGGCCTTATCCTAAAAACGAGGAGACGATTGCGGCGGTCGGACGACCGAGCAACCCTGTTCATTGACAAATGAAACAGCCGGTTGTTCGGTTTAAGCGCGACGAAAAAATAGGATTCTGTTTTTGCGTTGGCTATGTAAGCTCAACTTTCTTATAGAAAAATAAAACAAGGAGCGAGGGATATGAGTAAAGTCAAAGTCAGGGTGAAATTCCGCGGCATCCTGCAAGAGAGGGAAGCGGTCGCTAACTTGGACGAGAATAGGATTGAATTGCAAGGAAGGCATTATCGGGTAGATCAGCTGATGTGGGATGCTCCTATATCAGGTGCTGTATACGGAACGCTGTTCAATTATAAAGGAGCGCTTGCCGCTTTGGGAGAGACTGTATATGAAGCTCCTTATCATGGAGAACCAAAAGCTCCTGTTTTATATATTAAACCGAGAAATACAGTCATTGGTTATGGAATGCCCATTCCATTGCCGGCTGATGCCAGAGAGCTTGAAATCGGCGCGGCGCTCGGAGTTGTGATGGGCCGTACGGCAACTCGTGTGAGCGAGGAACAAGCGCTTGAATTTGTAGCGGGTTATACGATCGTGAATGATGTGAGCATTCCGCATCAAAGTTTTTATCGTCCGGCCATCAAGCAAAAGGCTCGTGACGGTTTTTGCCCAGTCGGCCCTTGGATCGTTGAACAGGATGAAGTACCCGATCCGGATGCATTGGGAGTGCGTGTATGGATTAATGGGGAGTTGCGACAGGAAAATACGACAGCAAATCTCATTCGATCTGTGAGCAGGCTTATTGCTGATGTTACGGATTTTATGACCTTATATGCTGGTGACACGCTGTTAGTAGGAGTGCCGGAAGGAGCGCCGGTCGCAAAGGCAGGAGATCATGTTCGCATTGGAATTGACGGGATTGGCAGTTTGGAGAATACGATTATTCATGAGGATGAATTAGCAGGGGGGCAACGATTATGAAGCGAGCACGAATCGCGTATGCCGGAGCCATTCATCATGCCGTTGAAGAGAATGGCTGTATGAAGCTGGAAGATGGCCGTATCGTTGCTGAACATGAAGTGGTTTGGCTGCCGCCTGTGCAGCCTCGTACAGTGTTTGCCCTTGGGCTTAATTATGCCGATCATGCGAAGGAGCTGTCATTTCAAGCGCCGACAGAACCGCTTGTTTTTTTGAAAGGCCCCAATACGTTTGTTGGTCATCGTGCACAGACGCGGCGTCCCAAGGATGTTGTCAACATGCACTATGAATGTGAACTGGCGGTCGTGATTGGCCGTCCAGCTCGTAGAGTGAAACGAGAAGAGGCATATGACTATATAGCGGGTTATACCATTGCCAACGACTATGCGATTCGCGATTACTTAGAGAATTATTATCGCCCTAATTTAAGGGTGAAAAGCCGGGATACATGCACGCCGATTGGACCATGGCTGGTAGATGCTAAAGACATAGCCGATCCGATGAATTTAACGTTAAAAACATATGTCAATGGCAAGCTGACACAACATGGGACGACAAGGGATATGATTTTTGACATCCCTGCTCTTATTGAGTATTTAAGCAGTTTTATGACATTGAACAAGGATGATGTGATTTTAACCGGAACTCCTGAAGGGCTAGCCGATACAGCTGTAGGTGACGAAGTGGTCGCTGAGATCGAAGGAATTGGCCGACTTATGAACACCATTATAGCTGACGAATAAAGCGGCTGCTGATGTTGCTTATCGTTCTCGTGGTAATCATTTTTATAAAGAGAAAAGGAACGATGAAGTTTTGGCTGGGGTTCAGATGTTCGGAGTGCTCGAAAGACCGATTCGTTGATCCTAAAAAGCTGCTAGTCATTCAGCTTTTGGAGCGTGCTTGCACGTATGACAGGTTTTCGATCTTGGCTATCCAAAAAAGGCTTTGCCTCATTTTCAAGTGATAGAAAGAGAGGAGAAATCATGCCACATCTGATTATTGAATATACAGACAATCTGAAGGAGACGATTCATATTTCTGATTTATTGGAAAAAGTGAATCAAGTTCTGATCTCTAAAAGCGATATTTTCCCGATTGGAGGTATTCGTTCGCGGGCCGTTGAGCTTCATCATTACCGGATTGCGGATGGAGCTGAGGACGATGCGTTTGTTCATGTGACTTTAAAAATTGGCGCCGGGCGGTCTGAGAAGGAAAAAAAAGAAACCTGTGATCAGCTTTTTGAGGTAATAAAGGATCATTTTGCGGCCGAATTCGCCAAACGTTACTTAGCATTGTCTCTGGAATTAGTGGAATTCAGCGAAACGGGCACCTATAAGCATAACAATATTCATAAACGTTTTAGAACATAGTGTGGGAGATTTGTTCATTAAGCGAGAGCGGATGCAAAGCATCCGTATTTTTTTATGCAGTGTGGTTCAAATAATAAATGAGCAGAAAATGTGGTTTTAACATATCCGAAAAGTTCTGTTACGTTTGTTTTTTGGATATTGAGAAATGCAATAGCCTGATGGGTTTTTTATAGAAAATAATTCATTCCATTTTCATTGTATAAGCGACAATGCCAACACCGAATTGCATGAACCGTTGCACCTGCACTTCGCTGAGAGGCGAGAGACTTTTCGGAGGGGCTATGTTAGCGCGGAAAAACGAATCAGCAACGGTTTTGTTACCTATGTATATTTATGCGTTTTTTGATTTTTTCATTCAGATATATGTGCCCATCTTATTGAACAAATGGATGAGGATGTCATAAATGATTTCATTAATGACTGTAATATTATAGAAAATATTTTAAATTTATAAATAATAATGCTATACTATAATTAATAATGATATCTCATTCAGAAAAGGTGGATCAGCTAGGCTAGGTTATCGTCTAGTTTGTTGGAGCGCCTAAGGGGAGCGCTTACAGGTTTTCTTTAAATCTTAGGGTATAAGGATGGTAAAGATGAGCAACAATCGGATGAGAACAGATGTGATTTTAATTGGTGCTGGAATTATGAGTGCGACGTTGGGAACGTTGTTAAAGGAATTAGCACCAGACTGGGAAATTACAGTATTTGAGAGGCTCGCAGATGCAGGGGATGAGAGCTCTAATGAATGGAATAATGCCGGAACGGGACATGCCGCACTGTGCGAGCTTAATTATACGGTCGAAAAACCGGATGGATCGATCGATATTAGCAAAGCGATCAAAATTAACGAACAGTTTAATGTTTCGTTGCAGTTTTGGTCTTATCTTGTCAAAAGCAAGCTGATTGATCATCCGCAGGATTTTATTATGCCATTGCCTCATATGAGTTTAGTGCAAGGGGAAAAAAATGTCGCGTTTTTGAAAAAACGTTTTGAAGCGCTGGCTAGCAACCCTTTGTTTGAGGGAATGGAATTTTCTGATGATCCGAAAAAATTGCAGGAATGGGTTCCGCTCATTATGAAGGATCGGACGCTCAATGAACCTATAGCGGCCACAAGAATCGAATCAGGGACCGATGTCAACTTTGGTGCGTTAACACGCATGCTGTTTGACCACTTGAAACGCAAACATGTGGATATAAGATACAAACATCATGTTGATGATATGAAACGAACTAGCGACGGCTCATGGGAATTGAAAGTCCGAAACCTCGATAGCGGTACGGTCGAGCGACATGTCGCAAAATTTGTCTTTATTGGAGCTGGAGGAGGCAGCTTGCATTTGCTGCAAAAATCCGGTATTCCTGAAGGAAAGGGAATTGGCGGATTTCCGGTAAGCGGAATATTTATGGTGTGCAATAATCCTGATGTTGTAGAGCAACATCATGCCAAGGTTTACGGTAAAGCGAAGGTGGGAGCGCCTCCGATGTCGGTTCCGCATCTTGATACGCGGTTTATTGACAATAAAAAATCGCTGCTATTCGGGCCGTTTGCCGGCTTCTCGCCAAAGTTTTTGAAAAACGGCTCCATGCTTGATTTAATTACTTCTGTAAAGCCGCATAATCTCTTAACGATGCTGGCGGCTGGTGTTAAGAACATGTCGCTGACGAATTACTTGATTCAGCAAGTGATGCTATCGAAAGAGCAGCGCATGGAAGAGCTGCGGGAATTTGTTCCGAGTGCCAGAAGCGAGGATTGGGATTTAATTGTAGCGGGTCAACGTGTGCAAGTGATCAAAGATACGGAGGCTGGCGGAAAAGGAACGCTTCAGTTTGGAACGGAAGTGGTAAGTGCCGCTGATGGTTCGATCGCAGCGTTGCTTGGCGCATCTCCGGGAGCTTCTACCGCTGTACACGTCATGCTCGAAGTGATCACAAGATGCTTCCCTGAACGCATGACAGAGTGGGAGCCGAAAATTAAAGAAATGATTCCTTCCTACGGTGTGCCACTTATGAAAAACCCAGGCCTTCTGCGCGAAATTCATGCTTCAGCTGCAAGAACGCTTGGTTTAAGCGAGGGCATGCCGCTTCCCATGGCCTAAAGTGAACGATAAGAATAAGAAACGGTTTTAAGAATATCGTTTGTTATGATGATTGATTCGTATATAGGGCTGGTTGAACATCGCTAGGGCCCATGTTTGGATCAGCCCTTTTTGTCGCTGCTGATATAGACGGAATGCAGCACATGAGACGGTCGGATGCTCGAACCATATCGCTTTTAACAGCTCATTGAATGGGTTGGAAATGATATGGTTCGGGCTTTTTCTATGTAAAGTTGAAATGAAGCGGTCTATTTTATTCCTAAATTTAAAAAAAGAATGGCACAACGCATATAGCCTATGAATATTTTCGGATGATAGATGGCGGCGTGATGAGGTGTTGGCTGAGGCGGCTCCATGCCAAAGTGGATGGCTTATTTTTAGGGGAAGTGGCTGGTTCATAATTGATCCATGTGCGTTATGATGGAACTATAAAAAGCATGAAACGGAGATGATGTAAAATGTCATGGACTGTATTGCTTTGTATCGTCATGGGAAGTTTATTAAAAATAGTGATCACTTCCCTTCCCTCTGGGGTTGTTGAGTGGATGACCGATAAATTTCAAATTCATTCAAAACTCAATCAGGAGAATAGCATTGTGACGATGGCTAATCAGAGACTGGAGGGGGAAGAAAAGGCAAAAATAATCCGTTACTTTAATGACGCCTCGTTTAAAGAACGGCATTATATATGGCCGGGCACGGAACAGAGCTATTTGCATCCGACAGATAGCGGAACGTTGATTATCGTTGATACGAAAAGTTCTAAAAAAGATGTAAGACTATTCATTTATTGCTACAACGACCGCGTGGAGGTTATCAAACAGTATAAGAAAAAAATGCTGGCGTATCGTCTTTTTCCGGGAAATTTAGTTCGTTATGCACAGCGGCTCGCAACGGATATTTCTGGATCTGAAAATCCTCATGTTTGTGCTAGTGGCGAATGAAAAAGAAGACAGATGCTCGTGGCTAACGAATTTGGTCAGCTTCATAAACGAAATGGAAAGCAGGGAAAAAGGCGGCTGTTCATTCGTTGTCAGATTAAATGGATTCACTTATTCTTGTATTGTCACCAAACTGTAAAGATGGAAAAAGGAAAGCAAGTGGTTTGTCCGCATGACAAAGGCCGGAGCAACAACGCTTTCGGCGCCGTTGTTGCTGACTTTGTGAAGTGTTGAACTCGATATCTACAAAATGGTAACGTCAAGTTAGAATGGGGCGTAAGTATCACGGTAACACCGTATGAATAAATATTCGTTTCATTTTGATGAACTTAGGAAGGAGAAAATCGATGAAATTTGCCATTATGCTTGTTTTGCTGATAGGAGTGGTCTCCCTTATAGGAACCATATTAGTGGCAAGAACGGTGGAGACGAACTATGGGAAATCGATTAAGCGGAATATCGGGAATTTGACGATTATCTATGTGATCCTAATTTTGGGACTTCTTATCGGGCTGGTCTGGTATGCATTTGTTGCTTTATAGCTTGACTAGCGGCCTAGCTGTCGTTAGACGGTGGAAATTTTTTATCATCGGATTGGAGCAAGCGAGGGATCTCTTCAACATGGCTGGAATCATCAACTTCATGAAAGTAGCCAGCCAATAAAAAAACGGTAAGGATGGGTTAAGATGGATTGGAAACCGAATCGTGCGGATAAGAAACCGATTTATAAGCAGATTGCCGATTATATTGAACAAGGAATTTCATCGGGAATATTCCCGCCGGACCGTTTGCTGCCTTCCGAACGTGCTCTTGCAAACGAATTGCAGGTGAATCGAAGCACTGTTTCTGCAGCTTATGAATGGCTGGAGTCTCTCGGAATAGTCGAGCGTAAAAAGGGAAGCGGCACACGAGTGAGTACGGATATATGGGGAATATCGCATAAACGCATCCCCAATTGGGGACGGTATGTCGAGGATGGCTCTTTTTTGCCTAATCTTCCGCTAGTGCAGCGAATTCGCACGGAAACACAAAAAAATGATTTAATTAATTTAGCAAGCGGCGAATTGACGCCAAGCTTGTTCCCAGCTGAACAATTTAAGAAAATTTTTGCTGAACAGCTGTTTACTGGACATCTCGGCTATGACCATCCCCAAGGAAATGAAGTGTTGCGGGAAACTATTGCTTCTCATGTGAGAGAGTACAAAAATATTGAGACGAGCTCTTCTTCTATTCTCATTACATCGGGAGCGCAACAAGCTCTTTATTTGATTGTTCAATGTTTATTAAAGCCAGGAGATGCGGTTGCCATTGAGGATCCGTCCTACTGTTTTTCTCTCCCTGTTTTTCAGTCTGCCGGGCTAAGAACGTATTTTTTGCCTGTAGACAAGCACGGCATGAATCCTGACGATCTTCTGTCCTTGCACAAGAAGCATCGGATTCGCATGGTTTTTTTAAACCCTGAACACCATAACCCTACAGGAACGGTCCTTTCTTTAGAGCGCCGAAAAAAAGTGCTGGAGCTATCGGCTGAATTCGGTATCCCCATCATTGAAGACGATCCTTATAGTTTAACGACCTTTGATGGAAGAATCCATCCCCCTTTAAAATCGATGGATGATGCGGGGAATATCTTGTATATTAGTTCTCTATCCAAAATTGCCGCATCGGGATTGCGAATTGGATGGGTGATTGGCCCGCCGAAGGTGATTCAGCGACTAGCCGATGCGAAACAGCAAGTGGATTTTGGACATAGCATTTTTCCGCAGTGGATCGCCAATGAATTTTTAGCGTCCTCACATTTTCATACACATATAGCGATGCTGCAAAAGAAATTAGAACAACAAAGAGATGTGCTGATTTCCAGCCTTGCCGACCAATTGGGCAGCCAAGTGGATTTTTTTATCCCAAAAGGAGGAATCCATCTATGGTGCAAACTAAATCGCCCGATGAATGAGCATCATTTACTTGAGGAAGCAATGAAAAGAGGAGTGGCGTTCGTTCCGGGAAGCATTTTAGGTTCAAAAAAAGGATATGTACGCTTTACGTTTGGACGAGAAGAGTCACGCCTCATCCGGGAGGGAGTTTCCCGATTTGCAGAGGCGTTTAAAAGCATTCAGTCGGTTCTAAAGTAATCGAATCATTTCTGCCTTTGGGATGCAGGCCCCACTATTTTCAAGGTAGTGAATCGGGTTTTTGTTGAAGGAAGATAGAATGAGAAAATGGGGGCGCCCCAGCTTTTGGGAAGAACCTTGATCAATGGATTGAGCGACCAAGATCGAGTAAAGACATATTAAGATAACTGAAAGTTTCATGATTTTGTGAAAAAGCTTAAGAAGTTCATTGTGCAGAAGCGTCTCATGATAGCGGTTGGACAACATGATAAGATGAGCGTTAAACCTGTTTCTTTTTTTGGTTTGCCCCAAAAGCGAACGCTAGACCAATGCTTTTGGGGTTTCTTGCTTCTACTTACTTTTTCCATTTTACGCTTTCTTGTTTCTCCTCATTTACTAGGAGCTGGAAAACATCCGGCCTTGAATAATGACCTACTACATCAAAGTCAAATTGACTGTAAGCAATATCCCGCAAATCAAGATCTGCGATAAGCATCTCTTCTTTGCCAAAAACAGGTCCCTTTATATATTCACCTAAAGGTCCAACGATCGCACTGCCTCCTAAACACATTTCCTCTGGAGAAGAGGATAAATCATCGTAGCAAGCTAGATCGGTAGGATACATGTCCTTGGTCACATATTGGTTGCAAGATAAAACGAAACATCTGCCTTCTGCGGCGATATGCCGAATCGTAGATTGCCATAGCTCTCTGGAGTCTGCTGTCGGAGCGATATAAATTTGAATTCCTTTCGCATACATCGCTACTCGGGCCAGCGGCATGTAATTTTCCCAGCAAATTAACGCCCCTATTTTGCCATAAGGTGTATCAAAAACGGGAAGAGTGCTTCCGTCTCCTTCTCCCCAAATGAATCGTTCTGAACCAGTGGGTTTGAGCTTGCGGTGCTTTCCCAGCAATTTTCCGTCTGGTCCAAAGAATAATACGGAGCAATATAAAGTGCCCTTGCTAGATTCATTGTCTCTCTCAATGACGCCAATAACGAGATACACCCCAGCTTTGCGTGCTGCTTCTCCTAATTTCTCAGTAGTTTCGCTAGGAACAGGAACGGAGTTTTCCCAATAACGAAGCCAATCCTTCCGCCCTTCTGGTGAACGGCTCCCGACAGTTGTCCCGAAGCTGAGTCCCCTTGGATAGGCTGGAATAAACGCTTCAGGGAATACAACGATGTTCGCTCCTTTTTCCCCTGCTTGCTGTATGAACGAAATGGCTTTTTCGGTGCTCGCTTTTCGATCCATAATGACAGAAGCTGTTTGCACAACCGCTACTCGCACATGATGTTGCTGAACCATGAGAAATCCTCCTCTTTTCAGTAGAATAAGTCTATCATTGTTATGATAATGGAAAATCTATGCTTTGTGCCCAGCCAATAGAATCTATAATGTCCCATCCATTTTCCCTTAACACAATTGGGCGAGGATGGTTCTAGCGATCAACGCAGCTTTTTGGCGCTGCCGTTTCTGTCTTAGGTTGGAGTGTATGTTGTTTTTCGGTTATCGGACGACTAACGGTCACTATATATAAATCAAATGAAAATAAAGGACAAAAGCAAGAATTTGGCTATAATTTTGGAATTTATGTAAAATAATTTCTTTATGTGGTATAATGCATACAGATTAGTAAAATACGTGGTCTATACTGGTTATGATCTTATACGAAAGGAGAGGAAAAGAGCATGTGGTGGTTGATTGGGCGTATAAAAGAAAAGGCATCCATGATTTGAACCCTGAAGAAAATGCCAAGCACGTTTCATGGTCAGAACAGGCCTATATGGAAGCCCATATGCAGAATATGAGAAATGATCATCATGATAACGGCCCGATTTAGGGTTCCACGATAAGAAAACAGTGAAGATGTATCGATTCTATTTTGCCTCTTGACAAAAGCTACTCTGTATCTACTCCCCAGTCATTTTACTCAGCATGAATCGTCATAATCAATGTTAAAACGAAACGGAGAGGAAGATCCACTTGCCGATTGGAAGCATTAATCACCTAACGTTCTCTGTATCCGATTTAGAAAAAGCCGTTCGCTTTTACCAGCAAGTATTCGGTGCAAAGCTATTGGTCAAAGGACGAAATTTAGCCTATTTTGATCTAAATGGAATGTGGCTTGCTCTGAATGTCCAAAAAGATATTCCGCGAAACGAACTCCGGCACTCATATACTCATATCGCGTTTTCCGTCAAAGAAGAAGACTTCGATGATCTTGTTCAAAGGCTGAAAGAGCTAGATGTGGCCATAATTCCAAGCAGAGAAAGAGATGAAAGAGACAAGCGCTCTGTTTATTTTACGGATCCTGACGGGCACAAGTTCGAATTTCACACCGGCAGTTTGAATGATCGGTTGGCTTATTACAAAAGCGAGAAGCATCATATGCAGTTTTTTACTTAATATCATCATGCGATGAAGAGGAGAGTAAATACATTCATTCTTTTCAGAGAGCTCCGGTAGCTGGGAAGGAGTAAGAATGGTTTATTGAAGCAAGCCTTGGAGCATCGCACGGGAACCGAAAAAAAAGGGGATCGTGTGACAGGTGGCGCCTGTTATAGAGCTAAGGTATTCGTGTACCTACTGAGTTTAACATCTTTCCGAAATTCATCTCCCACTTCTAAACGAAGTGAAAGTGGGAGATGAATTTCGGTTAGGCGTAGCCTAAAGTGGTCTCTTTTTTTGTGTGTTATGATATAATTAGTTTTAGAAAAATGAAAGGCCGTTGTATCAATG